>CAIXFB010000123.1 GCA_903918595.1 uncultured Actinomycetes bacterium | reverse complement strand
CGGGTCACCTCGGCTTCGGGAAATCCACGCGTTGGCGATGGCGTCGTTCTTCTGGATGCAACCGGACATGTTCAGTATGCGAGCCCCAACGCAATTAGCGCTTTACGCCGGCTCGGGCTGGCGACCGACGTGGTCGGAACTGAACTTTCACCGTTGGCGGTTCGCCTCGCCCAACGCCATGGCCCGGTGGATGAAGGCGTGGGTGTGGTGGCAAGTGGGCGAGTCGCTGGTCGGGTGTACATCGAGAGTTCATCTGCTGCAGTGCTTGTTCGGGGCATCCCGTTGGTATCCGACGGAGAAGTTCGCGGGGCCGTCATTTTGCTGCGAGACGCAACCGATATTCGTCGTCGAGAGCGTGCATTGATATCGAAAGATGCCACCATCAAGGAAATTCATCACCGGGTGAAGAACAATCTGCAAATGGTCGCTGCCCTCCTTCGCCTGCAGGCCCGCAGAGCCACGAATGATGAGACCAGGTCGGCTCTGGCGGAAGCTCAGTTGCGAATTTCAGCGATTGCGGTGGTGCACGCGGCACTTGCCACGGAGCCGGGGGAGATGGTCAGCGTCGATTCCATGGTGGATGTGCTGATCAACTTGGTTCGCGATGTTGGGGAGGGTGAGACGTCAACTCGGATTGAACGCCATGGTGAGGCGGGTACTTTGTCGGCGGAGATCGCAACTCCTCTCGCCATGGTGGTATCGGAGTTGCTACACAATGCCGTCGAGCACGCTGAAGCGAAGAACATCGACGTTCGAATGCAACGCAGCGCAACGGAAATTGCGATCAGGATTGAAGATGACGGCGTGGGATTTGCGAGCGCGTGGCAGGAAGTGGCCGGGCTGGGACTGCAAATCGTGACGTCGTTGGTCGAATCCGATTTACACGCGAAATTCGCGATCCTCGACCGAGATTCAGCCACCGGAACTATTGCAGAGGTGATTGTTCCCGTGAGCGAATAGCAGCAGCGGTGGTGCGGCAGCTGGCCGAGCTAGACGTTTGTGCGAGCCCGCAGACGAGCATTACGACGTTTGAGCGCCCGACGCTCGTCCTCACTCAACCCGCCCCATACGCCGGCATCTTGACCGGTTTCGAGAGCCCATTTCAAGCACTCATCGACAACACTGCACCGACGACAGACCGCTTTTGCTTCCTCGATCTGGACCAGTGCTGGCCCAGTGTTGCCAATCGGGAAGAACAACTCAGGGTCTTCGTCACGGCAGGCAGCCTCGTGGCGCCAGTCCATGCGGCTCGCTCCTTGCTTAGGCTCCGGAACATTCCGGCGCTCGTGATCGCTTTCACGTGCTGGCGAAGACCAAGGAGCAGTGAAGATCCTTGCCGGCCCTCGGAGGAAGGCAGCCAGCTAGTTCGGGCGTTGGTTCCTATAGCGTTCCAGAGGAGACGCTCCTTCACAAGCGTTCTGGGGAGTTAATCGGTCCTTGGGCGTGTCTAATGCGTCACATCTGTACTAATTGTCTGATTTGTCGGAAAAAAAAGTCAGACGATGACTCGAAGTGCTCGAGGCAGATCGGTGAAGGTCGCTTGGGTGATGTTTCCCACGAATTCGCCATCGACCTGCAACGGAGCAGGCGAGTCGGCGCGCACCGTGAAAGCATGCTGGTCGTGCCACACCGTGATGGCATTGCCGGCTGAACCAGCCCTGATTCGCCACACGATTCGTAGTGCGGCGCGCATTGTGGTGATGGGATTGAGGGCCTGAACTGCAAAAACATCAAGGCCCGTGTCGAAGGACGCCTGAGGGCACGGGTCCAACGGCCAGGCACCGAAGTAGGTCCACGGGGAGGTGTTTTGAACCAGCGCCACCATGGCGTGATCCACCCGTTCACCACCCGGTCGCTCAAGGGTCAGACCGGGTGCTTTGCGGGTTGATTTCGAGAAGAACTCGGAAATGGTGGTGGCCAGGTAACGAGCAGGGGAGGCGACCTTGCCCTTAGCACGCTGCCTATCCATCGCTTCAATGATTGCGGCGTCTAAACCCACCCCTGCGTTAGCGATGAAATACCTGGTCTCGTGCGTTTCGACGCAGCCAACACCGATGTAGCGGGATCGGCCTTCACGAATTGCCTCGAGAACCTGACCGGTGGCATCCACTGGATCCACAGATAGGCCCAGTGATCGCGCAAAGACATTGGCGCTCCCGCCTGGGATGGTTGCAAGAGCAGGAAGATCATCTCCTCGGCCCAGACCCAGCATCCCATTCACAACCTCGTGCACCACTCCGTCGCCGCCCAACGTGATCACCAGATCAAGGTGCTCAGATACCGCGTACTCGCCGAGTGAGGATGCATGGCCTCGGTGGGTCGTGACGCGCACATCCAATTCGATTTCATGGGAGAGCGCTTGGACAATGACGTCAATGATCCGCGGAGAAGTTGTAGTAGCGCGAGGATTCACTATCAGCAGGCCGCGCACCGTCACACTCTAAATGACACACCGAGACCCATAGAGTTGTGCTCGTGCAATCGCGAAGCCCACTGGTATCGGCCCTCGCCGTGCTTTCTGTCATTGAGGGTGCGTTTTTCTTGGGTTACGCCATATTTGATCTGATCGGCGTACTCAGGTTTGGCCTCACCGGGCCAGAAGAGGTTTCCAATGCACCCGCGATCACCCTGCAGGTGATCATGTTCGCCCTTTTCGGAGCAGCACTGATTCTCGTCGCCCGCGGCTGGTGGAGGGTGAAGCGTTGGGCTCGAGCACCATTTGTCCTGGCTCAGCTGCTCGTGCTCGTAGTCGCGGTTCCGCTCACTTCGGCATCTGGTTCAGTGGAGCGCATCGCTGCCTCTATCGGTGTGCTGATGGCGGTCGTCGGACTCGTGTTCACGTTCCTTCCCTCCACCACCAGAGCGCTGCTGGCTGACGACCTTCCGTCCTAGTGAGGCGCCTGCGCGGCGAGGTCGTGCAGGGCCTGTCCAGTAACCCGCTGCACTGTCCATTCATCCATGGGGGTAGCTCCGATGGATCGGTATACCTCCAGGGCCGGCTCGTTCCAATCGAGCACCCACCACTCGAAGCGTCCGTAGCCCTTATCGACGCACTCCTTGGCCAGCGTTGCGAGAAGTGCCTTGCCATGTCCCTGACCTCGGAACTGCGGGCGCACATAGAGATCCTCGAGGTAGATGCCGTGCACCCCGAGCCAGGTCGAGAAGTTTAGGAAGTACATCGCGAATGCGGCAAGCGTTCCAGCCTGCGGGTCATCATCGACCACATATGCGTAGACCGCGGGGTTCGCACCGAACAGCGCCGCCTGAAACTGCTCCTCCGTGGCGAGCGCCTCGTCGAGCGCCCGTTCGTACTCGGCGAGCTCGCGAACCATGGCGATGATCTCCGGCACGTCTGAGGGCGTAGCGCGGCGAATAGGAGTTGTGGTCATCGGCAGACCGTAGCGCCCGTCAGCGCTGCCGTGGCGATGAGTAGAGCGGACGCGAGAACGTGCAGTAGAAGACCCGCCGGTCTCCCCTTATGAATGTGAGTAGAACCGTCCAATTCAGGGCACAGATGGTGCCCTAAAGAGTCGACGCCCGCTCCAAGCACAGGAGAGCGGGCGCCGATCGGTCAAGCGAGGGAGATCAGGCCTTCTTGGTCTCCCAGAAGATTGCCGAGATCTCGTCGATCTTGCCCAGCAGCTGATCTGCCACAGCAACGTCGACGGTGCCCTTGGTGCCACCTGCACCGGCAAGTTTGGTGGCCTCGTTGAACAGGGTGTTCAAGTTGGGGTACTTCTCAAAGTGCGGGGGCTTGAAGTAGTCGGTCCAGAGCACCCACAGGTGGTGCTTGACCAAGTCCGAACGCTCTTCTTTGATGGTGATGGCGCGT
>CAIXFB010000122.1 GCA_903918595.1 uncultured Actinomycetes bacterium | reverse complement strand
TGTTCAGGACAATTAGGGGCGTAGCCGGTCAGTGAGCCCGCTCTTGACCTGGGGCCACTCGGTAGCAAGGACCGAGTACATGACGGTGTCGCGGATGGTGTCGTTGGCTCGACGCTGATAGCCGCGCAGAACCCCTTCGCGTACCGCCCCCAACTTCGCGATGGCGTTCTGACTGCGCAGATTGCGCAGATCGGTCTTCAACTGCACCCGGTTCATGCCGCATTCTTCAAAGGCCCACTCCATCATCAGGAGCTTGCATGTGGGATTGACGGGACCTCCCCATACCTCACGCGCAAAGAGCGTGAAGCCGATCTCGCATCGTGCATCAATTGTGGAGAGTTCAAGGAATGACGTGGTTCCGACAATGCGCCCGCCCATTCGCACAACCAGTGGCCAACGGCCATTGCTCACTGCTGCATCCATTGTTGATGAAAGTTCGGCCGTAGATGCCGGTCTTGCACGCACGTGCGTCCACACTGCGTCGTCGTCAAGGGCAACGAACAGTTCCTGCGCGTCATCTTCTTTGAACGGAGCCAGGGTTATGTCATTGATTGCGAAGTTGAGATCACTACTCCACGGCCAGGTGGCTTGATCAACTCGCGGCTGCTCGGGCCAGCCTTGAAGATGCCACTCCAATTGCACGTACTCATCACTCGTGCCAGAGATGGTGAAACCAAGGTGCTGATGGAATGCAACCGAGTTGGTGTTGACCGGCGAGGTCACGCAGCGGATAGTGCGGATGCCACGACCCATTGCTTTGCGCGCGAAATCTTCATACATCTCGCGCCCCATTCCAGTCTCGCGCAGGTCAGGGCGAACGCCAACAAAGTGAACGTAGGACTCACGCGGTTCATCTGGGGAATCAAATCCGATTAGAAATGCGGCAAGTCCTTGCGCATCTTCTGCGATCAGACTCGTAGATCCAAAGTGCTCAAAGAACAATGGTTGCAGCAAGCCGGAAAGGTCGCGCCCGCCCCACCACTGTGGGATCGCAGCAACAACGCTTGAGTAGTCACTCGCTTGCGCCCTGCGGTTACTGAGCATCGCCACACGTGATTCAGTCGAGCAGATCGTGCACGGACAGCGTTGCGTCGCGGTCTTGACCCACACCGATAGCACTGATTCGGGTGCCCGAAACGTCCTCAAGGAACTTCACATAAGAACGCGCGTTCGCCGGGAGGTCCTCAACCGTCTTGGCACCGGAGATGTCTTCCGACCAACCGGGTAGGTACTCATACACGGGCTTAGCGTGATGGAAACCAGTTTGGGTAACGGGCAATTCCGTGGTGACAACCCCGTCAACTTCGTATGCCACACATACGGGGATTTTCTCAAAGCCAGTCAGCACATCAAGCTTGGTTAAGAAGATGTCGGTAAGACCGTTAACGCGCGTTGCAAACTTCGCGATCGGCGCATCGAACCAGCCGCACCTGCGCGGGCGCCCGGTGGTGACACCGCGCTCTCCGCCGATGGTGCGCAACCGCTCACCATCTTCATCGAGCAACTCGGTCGGGAACGGACCTGATCCAACGCGAGTTGTATACGCCTTGAGGATTCCGATCACCCGGGTAATGCGCGTTGGGCCAATGCCGCTGCCTGTGCACGCACCGCCCGCAGTCGGGTTGCTCGAGGTGACAAATGGGTAGGTGCCGTGGTCAACGTCGAGCAGTGTTCCTTGACCGCCCTCAAGCAAAACAACCTTGCCCTCATCGAGCGCGTTGTTCAACAGCAGTGAGGTGTCGGCAACGTAGGGGCGAAGTTGATCGGCGTAGGAGAGCAGGTCTTCCGTGATCGCATCAACGTCGAGTGCGCGGCGGTTGAAGATCTTCACCAGGATCTGATTCTTACCGGAAAGTGCCGCTTCTACTTTCTGATGCAGGATGCTCGGGTCAAACAAATCTTGCACGCGGATGCCGATCCGGCCGATTTTGTCGCTGTAGGTGGGCCCGATGCCACGGCCGGTGGTGCCGATCTTGGCGTTGCCAAGGAATCGCTCGGTCACTTTGTCGAGGGTTACGTGATATTGCGTGATGAGGTGCGCATTCGCGCTGATCACCAGTTTGGAGGTATTCACTCCCTGCGCTTCGAGTCCGGCCATCTCGGCCAGCAGAACGGCGGGGTCAATCACCACACCGTTGCCAATAACAGGCACAACTTCCGGGGTCAAGATGCCGCTGGGCAGGAGGTGGAGGGCGAACTTGCGATCCCCGATGACCACGGTGTGACCAGC
>CAIXFB010000121.1 GCA_903918595.1 uncultured Actinomycetes bacterium | reverse complement strand
ATGCGCACGGACGTCGCCCATCGCGTATGAACTCCCTCATCCTTCAGGTTGGCTTGCTGCGTGTGCCATCGAGTCTATCTATTCAGTCGGCCGTTCAGCCTGTACTACGAAGGCCGAGCATAAGAACAATCCACGCCAATCCGACGGCTCGTTCTCCAGAGCAATCGACTCACGGCGGAACGCTTCACCAAGCGGGCTCTCAAATCGAGGCATAGCCGCGTGGTAGTGAAAAGGTCTGATCACAACGTTGACGAACCCAGCATCGGTGAAGAGCTGGCTCACGTCGAGCGGATTGTGATACCTCGCTTCGTGTTCTGAGGGCTTTGGTGGCATATCTGCATCAACGCGAGTTAAGAGAAAATCATCGGCAGCCGCACGGACGTCGCCCGAAACTCCCGCCAGGAGATCGTCCATGATGAATTCGCGAGTGAATCTATTGAAGGTGAACAGCGAGAAAAGTTTGTTCCGGCATTCAACGAAAACATTCCCGCCCGGTTTCACCAAGTGCCGCATGTTCTCTAGCGCAACTCGTTCATGTGTCACATGTGGCAAGACTCCCATGGCAAGTATGGCGTCAAAGGGTTCCTGCGTGCGCCACGACGAAAGCGATACCGAGTCTTCGATATCGCCCCACGCTATGCGGCGTTTCGGCAGCTTCCAGTCACGCATCGCGGCCCGGCTCTTCTCGACCATATCCGGGTTGTTGTCAAAGCCGGAGATCTCCACTCCAGCGGCTTCAAAAATGGGAATGGCACTTCCAGAGCCAACGCCCACTTCGAGCAAGCGCTTGACGCCCTTTTCATGCATGACGTTGAGCACCTGACGGAAGGCGAAATGATTAGCTGGATAGCCGCCATCAGCTGCCGGATCCCATAAGCGCCGATATTGCTCCTCAGTGAGTTCCAGCTTTGCTGGATCAGCCGACTCGTCCCGGGACACGAACCCTCCAATAGGCGCTTTTTTTCACCAGAAAAATACTTCGTCCTTTTTTCTATCACACCTCTAGATGGGGTTCTGCACCGACGTGATCCGGAGCGTGTCGAATGAGAGATAAACTCAGATTCAGTCATCACGGATTTGTGAGCCGATTCCGCAGAGAGAGGATGCAGCAAGTTGACCACGGTGAAGGAGCACGAGCGGCAATGGACTCTTCTGACGAATCACGGGCGAATCCTGCTTCTCATTGCCCAGGGGTCCGAGTCACGCATTAAGGATTTAGCGATGGCAGCTGGGATTACCGAGCGGACAGCGCAATCAATTGTGCGCGACCTCGAAGACAGCGGCTACATCAATGTTGTGAGACAAGGGCGCAGAAACGCGTACTCGGTTAATCGAAGGCGGCCCTTTCGCCACCCGGCCGAGTCAGGGCACAGGGTTGGGGAACTGATTGATCTCTTTGCTGCCCAATGATCGCGCCGTCTCCATGCGTATAACTCATTGAGCAAATAGCTCTAGCCATTCATCATGAACCTCAGCCACTACAACGTGTGAAGCATGGGGTCCCCAAATCTGTGCTGCATCGAACTCGAGTGTGTAGAGCGGCTCGTAAGGCTGATGGTGATCTTGCGGGTTCACAATTACCCCGTATGCCTTGATCACCTTCCCCACGTGACCAAGCGCATACGGTGGGGTGCGCGGATTCACCGTGGGGAAAGTGGGCGATGTCCGCACCCGAACCACATCACCCACCTTGAATCGTCCGGTCTCAACAAGAGCGGTCATCGCATCACACGATCCCTTCGAGGCCCCGTGCAACCACGGTTGCAGCAGCAGGTGCCTGACCTGCAAGCGCTGTTCCCACGAGTGATTCCGGTGTGACCAGTTGCGCCAACTCCTCCTCGCTCAATCCCTCAGTTCCAGGGGGACGCTGCGGAATAACCAACCAGCGCACATCGGAGGTTGAGTCATGGACTCTGATCTCGACACCTGCTGGGATTGCCAAATCAAAGGCCTCCTCGAGCATGCCACGAGCATCGGAAATCACTCGCTCCTTGTAACCATCGGTGCGGTACCACCACGGCGGATTACCCAAGAGATCATGCGGGTAGCAGGAACAGAGCGTGCACACGACAACGTTGTGCACATTCTCGGTGTTCTCTGCGATTCCCAAGATCCCGAGTTTGCCCGGCGGGATATCAAGTTCGCGAACTGTCTCGCGACCTTGCGTAATCAACCGTTCCTTGAATCCTGGATCCACCCACGCCCGCGCAACGATGCGCGCACCATTACGCCATCCCAGTGACCGCAGTGCATCAATGCGCTCATCAAATGCCAGCGGCTGCACCTCACCAGATTCGATCAACGCCCGCTGGGCGGTGGCTACCAAAAACTCACTATCAAGCATCACCTGCTCCACCACCGCGATGCGTTCGAGAAGTGGCTCGGGATACGTATTCTTCGCAAGTCGGAATCGCTCGTCGTAATCACCGCGTTCAAGCCTGGTGTCTTCAATCGCAATGGACGCACTGCGAATCGGAACCTGCAAAGACAAAATGCCGGTCACCAAGGCGTTCAAGCGTTCCTGCAAAGCCTTGATCCGATCATCAAGGTCAGACTCTGGCTGCGCCTGCTCAGGAGCGGGAGATGACTGCGCCGCTTTCAACAGGGTTGCGAACGGAAGGTACCCGCGGCGCAGCATGTAGAGCAGCCGAGCTTCTAAACGCTTGCGCCGGAAATATTCGAGGTCAGCCACGATCGCGGCGACGTTTGCATCCGGATCCACCAGATGCATGTGACCGGGCGGATGCTCATGCTCGTGGTCGTGGTCATGCTCGTGGTCGTGGTCATGCTCGTGTTCGTGGTCGCCAGACATGCGCCACCTCCTCATCCGGCATGCTAATTCATCTAACAATCGATTGCAGAGAGTTTGACGATCCCACAAAGACCCAGCGGGGTTAGCATCGTTTCTATGACCACTGCGGAGAATGTGACTGAAATCTTGTTCTACGGAGCGGAATGGTGCGGGGACTGTCGCCGCTCAAAGCGCCAGCTTGAAGATCTTGGAGTTTCCTTTTCGTACCTCGATGTCGAGAACAACGACGACTACCGGGATGCGGCGATCGAAATTAGTGGCAAAGCCTCAATTCCGGTGATTGTTTTCGCTGACGGTACCCATGTTGTTGAGCCTTCGAATCCAGACCTCTCCGCAAAGTTACGCGAACTCGGACTCTTGAACTAACTCATCAATCTCGTGACGAAAGGCTGAAGACGATGCGCCTGACTCGACTTCTGACGGCACTAGCGGCCAGCACTTTGCTCATTGGGCTTGCTGGCTGCAGCAGCGACTCCGGTTCTGTAACTGAATCGTCAGAAATTCCCACCTTCTCCTCGCCCACACTGACTGGTGTTGAGTTCACCAGTGCTGAACTTGCCGATAAGGCCACTGTTCTGTGGTTTTGGGCACCCTGGTGCTCGGTGTGCTTCGCTGAAGCACCAGAGATTTCTGCGGCAGCTGCTGAACTCAACGGCGAGGCTGAAATTATTGGAGTGGGTGCCCTTGGCCCTGTTGATGACATGAATCAGTTCGTTGCCGATGCCGAACTCGGCCAACTCCGACACATCTCTGATGAGGAGGCAGCCGTATGGGCAAAGTTT
>CAIXFB010000120.1 GCA_903918595.1 uncultured Actinomycetes bacterium | reverse complement strand
GTGCTGACCAATGCCAAGCAGTTCGCTCAGGCCACGGTCGAGTGTCGCCCGCTGCTGCGCACCAAGATCGCCGGCTCACTCGATGACTGCCGCGTGCAGTACTCGAGTGGATCGGTCTCCGTGACTGTGCTTACCAATGAGCCGATCGGCGTACGCCTGTCGCTCTTCGCACCAGCGCAGGGCAAGTACACGGCGTACGCCTTCGAGAAGCTCTATCTGGTTCGCTAACTCAAGCGCGGGCGAGCAAGCGCTCGAACGCAACCAGATGGTTCTGTGAGCCCTTGAGAAGGCTCTCGTAGACACGCCTCACGTCTGCGGGTGTGTTGGCATCAAGGCCATCGCGAAGATCCTTAATGTCGATTTCCTCGATTGCTACGCCGACCTCGGCCGCATCAGAGAGTGACTTGCTGCCCTGCTCGACGAGATCGTCGTACATCTTCTGCATGACTGCGTTGTCGAATTCACCGACCGCATCGCCAACTGTCGGATCCTTGATGCCGTATGTGTCGAGCAGTACTCGAACAGCATCGGTGTGTGTGGCCTCGCTTGCTGCGATGTTGTCGAATTGCCGAACCCCATAGATATCTCCAAGGGTCGTGTAGACGTCGTGCGCGAGTTTCTCCTCCGCGACCATCCAGAGCAAAGACGCGCGCTGGTCTTTGGTGATTGTTGCCGCCTGTGCACCAGCGCTAACGCCAAAGAGCATCGCTCCCACTACCAGGGCTCCTGCTGCTGCTTTCACTGTTGTCTTCATTGTGACCTCCAGGTCATCTGTTGTGACAACTTCAGTAGACACCTGCAGCAATACGTTTCGATTCGACGATTATGAAGGTGCGGTAAACCTTCTTCGCGATGCAAGAATTCCTTGTGCGGTGGCTGCACCGATCACGATGAGCACTGCGCCCACGGGCTCGTGCCACGAGATTTTCTCCTGCAATAAAACTGCGCCAACGATCACGGCAACAAGCGGTGTCAGGTAGGTGACCGTGCTCGCCGTGGTTGCATCGGAAAGAGCAATCACCCGGAAGTTGAGCACGTAGGCAATACCGCTGCCCAGCACACCAAGTGCGAGAAGAGCAAAGAATGACGACGACGTCACGGGCGCATCAGTAACGCCGGTGATCGCAACGATCGGCGCGGTCTGAATCGTTGCCATGATGAGTAAACCCGTGGCTAGAGCAATCGGGGAGATCTGCTTTCGGGTCGGGTCGCCGCTGTGTTCACGCGATCCACTCAGGTGTCTGCGCACATACGGAAATGAAATTCCGTAACAGGTGATAGCGACAAGGAGTGCGAGTACGCCGATCAAACTCGAGCTCGACATTCCGTTCCAGATACCGATCACCACGAGCACGCCAACAAATCCCACGAGCAGTCCGATGATGCGTTGCCGGGTCGGGCGTTCTTCGGGGAAAGCAATCAAGATGGCGAGCAGCGTCATCAGTGGTGTTGCCCCGTTGATGATTCCGGCAAGTGCTGAAGACACGCGCGTCTCACCGAAGCCGAACATGATCCACGGGACGGTGTTCATGACGATCGCGGCAACAAAGAGGTACTTCCACGACCATCGTGGCGGGAGCGGTGTTCGGGTCACCGCGGAGATGATCAGCATCGTCACCATGCCAAACACGATGCGCAGGAAAGCAACGCCAACGGGTGTGAAGGATTCGAGTCCGATCATGATCAGGTAGAACGAGAAGCCCCAGATGAGGGCGAGGAGT
>CAIXFB010000119.1 GCA_903918595.1 uncultured Actinomycetes bacterium | reverse complement strand
GCAGCCTGCTCTTGGGCGGCGGCATATTCGCGACGCTCGCGCTCGCCCCGAGGAATCACCAGATCTGCATCGATCAGGGCTTGTGGTGACGTGGGTGGTCCGCTGTCTATTGCAGGTGGAGCGTCGGGACGGTCTGGATCGACCTGCACATCATCTGGGAATCGCACCATCGGCAGTTGCAAACGAACCCGAGCCTCACCCGCAGCGCCCACCACCACGGGTGGCAGTTCGGTATCGACGATGTGCTCATCGGTCACTACATCGGCAACGACCACCGTCACGTTATCGGGAGCACCACGTTCGAGTGCCAGATCGACAAGGCGCATCACGCTGCCGGTTGGGTCACCGAATCCGAGCAGGCGTGCGATGTCGTCGTCGCGCACCACACCGGTAAGTCCGTCGGTGCATAACATCAAGCGATCGCCTGCACGGGCTTCACGAACAGAAAGATCAGCTTCAACTGGATTGATGCCGTCGAGTGCGCGCATGAGAAGTGATCTACGCGGATGAATAGCGGCTTCATCTTCTGTGATGCTGCCGGAATCAACGAGGGTTTGCACATATGTGTGATCGTGTGTGAGACGAATTAGTTCACCATCGCGCATAAGGTATGCGCGCGAGTCACCCACATGCACAATCGCGATACGACCGCCGAGCCAGAACAAACCGGTAACGGTTGTTCCCATCCCGGTGAGCGCTTCATCGTCGGTGATGATCGTGTTGATGGTCTCGCCCACTTCATCGACCGACTCAGAAAGTGCATCCAAAGCCTCATTGGAAACAGGTGGAAACACATCAAGGCGAGCAACGATCGCCACGGCAACAGCGGAGGCAAGTTCACCCGCCGCGTGCCCACCCATTCCATCGGCAACGAGCAAAAGTCGTTGGCCTGCATAGCCAGAATCCTCATTGCCGGGTCGGATGATTCCCACATCTGAGCGCGCTGCACTGCGCAAAGTCAGTGCGCTCGGCAGAGTATTGGACTCATACATAGCGACTACTTCTGAATCTGCAAGGTGCTTCGCCCGATGCGAAGGGGCGCGCCAACTTGCAGCACGGTTGGAGTGGTGATGCGGGTGCGATCGATCCAGGTGCCGTTGGTGGAACCGAGATCTTCCACCACCCACGAGCCCTCTGATTCATATACGCGCGCATGCCGACTCGATGCGTAGTCGTCGTCGATCACAATCGTGGAATCTGGTGCACGGCCGAGCGTGATCTGCGCACCCTCGAGCGGAACTTCAACTCCAGCGAGTGGTCCTTCAACAACTACGAGCCGCGTGCCCTTCACTTTCGACTTCTTGGAAACCTTTGCCGGACGCGGAGCCTTCACGGCACGATTGCGTGGGGGTTTACCGCTGCGCCCGGAAGGTCGAGCATCAGATGGCTGGCGCAAGTCGCGACGCAGTGCAAGAACGGTGAACAAGACGAATGCCCACAACAGGCCGAGGAAACTCAGCCGCAGGAGAGTGAGCGTGAGCTCGGACACCTCAGCTGCTCCGGAATACCAGCGATGTTCCGCCGATCTGGACGACGCTGCCATCGGCGATCGCAAGTTCAGTGATCCGATCACCATTGATCAGCGTGCCGTTGGTCGAGCCGAGATCTCGCACCAGAACCTGCTGGCCGAGCACGATCTCGCAATGCGCCCGCGATACGCCGGGATCATCCACGCGAATGTCTACCTCGGTGCCTCGGCCTAGGCGCGTGATCGCCCGAACCAGCGGGTACGCGGTGCCGGCAACCTCAAGGCGCGGTTGGCCATCGGTAAGGGCGGCAGCCACCCGAGAACCACCGGCCGAGGTGACCTCTGCCCTGGCCTCGCTGCGAACCCGGAAAATCCCGGTATCGAGAATGTCGTCCTCGCCCAAAGTGACAGTGACTGTTCCCAAGAGGGTGTAGCGCTGCTCGCCGGCGTAATCCCGAACCAGTGTGGCGAGTTCGGTGCAGAGTGCGTCTTTGAACACCGCCAGGCGGGTGTAGTCGTGGTGGGAGAGCTCGATCGCGAAGACATTGGGGACCACGGTGCGATTGCGATCCATCACCGCAGCCCGATCATCGATCTCCCGCTGGATCGCCGAGGCGATCTCGACCGGCTGGACCTCAGCTTTGAAGGCGCGCGCGAAAGCCCCACTCACCATCTTGTCGAGGGAATCCTCGAACTTTTCCAGCAGACCCATACCCCGATGCTACTTGCTGGTCACCTCTGTTTCGGCGGTTGACGCGGACCGTTACCTGTTGTAGAGCCCCTGATTCCGTAAGAAGTCGAACATGTCAATAGACATGAAGTCGATCCAGTCCGACGGGGCTCGCCCAGTCGAGTCGACAGCCCGCATCTCGTAGCGGGTCGTGGTCTTGAGCTTTACCGCCCCTTGTGCAGGTTGGATCATGATGTTCTTGTTATATGGAATGAGAGTGGTGTTCTCACTGGCTGTCACTTGAGGAAAAGTCCCCCCGACGTCACTCCCGAACCGCAGGAAGTCCCAGGTGAGACCGTCGTCGTTGGAGTAGCGCACCTGGTAGCCCGATGCGGGGAACGTTCGATCCGACAGATTCTCATTCGGTTGTGCCACGACGATGATGAATGAAATCTCCCCAGTACTGCTTGGACCGAGGTTGATGGAGTAGGGCTTAGCGGGAAAAGGAAGCTGTGTTTCCACGGTCAGGGGGCTCGACGCGACGAAGATCGACTTCGCGCCCGACTGCAGCACCGTGCGCACCCGCGCAGTGATCACTTGACCGGTGCGCAGACTCTCATCAGTGAACTTGAGAGACCTCCCCGACGCAGCCTCGTCGAGCGTCTTCCACTTGCCGCTGATGGACTCCTGGATCTGCACCTCGTATCCCTTGATGAGGCTCGATCGCATGTTCGGCGAAGTCCAGGCCACCTCACCCTTGGTGCCGATGACACCGATGATGACATCGCTCGGCGGCGCAGCCTTGCTGCTCAGGAGCTCCACACGTTGGGTGGCGGTGATACCCGGGCCGGACTTCCCGACTGCCGTGACCCGGAACTCATACGTGCCGGGGCCCTCGCTGAAATCTGCCGTCACGGTCAGCTTCTGGGGCCTCGTGGATCCCGAGGTCAGGCGTTGGCATTTCTCTCCCTTGCAGAAGTGCCAGCTGTAGTTGTAGCTGATGATCCCTGCCTGTTCGGCGTTGGCCGGCGACAGCCACGTGGCGGTCGCGTCGGCCTTGTTACTGGGTCCGTAGGCGAGAGCGACGTCGAGAATCACCGGGGCGAGAGCGGTAATGGCCGGCGTGCCCGGGTTGAATGGTGTTCCACTGTCCGTTGGGGTGGGCGAGGGACCGTTGGCGAGCGGAGCGCCGTTGATGCGGATGGGCATCGGACCCACGTTGATGGATGATCCTGTCGACAGGAACCCGCAGTTCCCGTACAGGTCGCACACCTGGGAGCCAAGGCCGGAGAAGTAACCATTGCCCGTGGCTGACTTGGGTGCGCCCACGTCGCCGCGCCAGACGAGGGAGAAGTTGTCAGCGCCCTTGTTGAACTGACACACCACCACCTTCTCTGGTGTCTCGAAGCAGCGCTGGTACTGCGCGCCGACCAGCCAGTCGTAGGTGGTACGCCAAGCGACGCGCTCGTTCTGTGAAGCCTGGGTGAACTGGATGCCGAACTTGCTGTCGGGATTCGCAGTCCAGACGAACCAGAACGTCGAGCCGAAACCGTAGCGGGCGGAGTCGATGTAGGTGCGCGCGAGCAGCGCCATCGCCGTCTCTCCGGTCAGATCGACCTTGCCCTCGCCGAGTCCGGCGAGGCCGTAGTTGATCTCCGAGTCGAACGTTGTGGTGAACGGTGCTCCCGATAGAGCAAGCATCGACCGGAACTGGCTGATGCCCTTGATCCGATCGTCCGCGCCACCCGATGCCGACGGGTAGGAGTGCACTGAGTACGCATCTGCTGGCCAGCCGCGCTTCTTCATCTCCTCGAGGTACTCGGGGAAGAAGGTGCCGAATGAGCCCGTTGCCCGGCTTGTGGTGTTGGCGGCAACGACGAGTGCGCTCGGGTTGCAGCGGCGGATCTCTTCGAAGGCGACCTTTGTGAGCTCAGCCATCTCAGCCGGTGTGCCCTTCCAGAATGTCTGGAGGTTCGCCTCGTTCCACACTTCGTATGCGGAGATCGATGCGCCGTACTTGCAGGCGACTGTGCCCACGTAGTCGCGCCAGTCAGCGATGTTGCGCGGGTTGGACTGGACGCTGCCATCGCCGGCCCATGCTGGTGTGCTGCCGAGGACGAGCATCACTCGGGCGTCGAGGATCTGCGCCATCTCGATCTGCTTGTTGAGTTTGCGCCACACGTACTGACCATTTGTCGGCTCAATGTCACGCCACGTGGTCTCAGTGTCCCACAGCCTCAAATACCCCACGGGCACGCTGGGGATGGTGGCTTCCTTGATCGGGCCGTCGAAACCTGATGCCTCGTCGCTTACCCAGTCGGCGGGTGCATGGATGCCAAAGAGGTGACGATCGATCGGGGCGCCCTGCGGCGTGCCGTATCCGCTGAGCACCGCTGAACTCACGGGAGGCGTCTGCGATGAGCCGATAGGAATCGGAACGATCTTGAATACTACGGTTTGATTGATGATCGAGTAATTGTTGTTGCAGGGATCCGCGGACTTCTGGGATCGCAGAATGAT
>CAIXFB010000118.1 GCA_903918595.1 uncultured Actinomycetes bacterium | reverse complement strand
GAAGGTCGCGCGCAATCTCGAAGAAATCCCCGAACTATTTGACTCTGCAGTCCGCGAAGCTGTTGCCGCCTTTGGCCGCGGCGAGTGCTTTGTGGAGCGTTACCTCGATCAACCCCGGCACGTTGAGACACAGTGCCTCGCGGATGCGCACGGCAATGTTGTTGTTGTTTCGACCCGCGACTGCTCACTGCAACGCCGTCACCAGAAGTTGGTTGAAGAGGCACCTGCACCGTTCTTGACCCCGGCTCAACTCGCGGAGCTCTACTCCTCCTCCAAGGCGATCTTGAAAGAGGCCGGCTACGTCAACGCTGGCACCTGCGAGTTCTTGATCGGCGTCGATGGCACCATCTCTTTCCTCGAGGTGAACACCCGCTTACAGGTAGAACACCCCGTATCTGAAGAAGTCACGGGCATCGACCTAGTGCGCGAGCAGTTCCGCATCGCCCGTGGTGGCACCATCGATTACGCCGACCCGGAGATTCGCGGTCACTCCTTCGAGTTCCGCATTAACGGTGAGGATCCCGGCCGCGGATTCCTCCCAGCACCTGGTGCCCTGAACGTGTTCTCCCCGCCCAGTGGTCCCGGCGTTCGCGTTGATGCTGGTTTTCAGGCTGGCGATGTGATCGGTGGCAACTTCGATTCACTCCTTGCCAAGTTGATCATCACCGGCAAGGACCGCACCGAGGCAATCGAGCGGGCACGGCGCGCCCTCGATGAATTCCAGATCGACGGCATCGCGACAGCACTCACCTTCCACCAAGTTGTGGTCCGCGACCCAGCGTTTGCACCTGTCGACCCGGCTGCTCCATTCACGGTTCACACCCGCTGGATCGAGACCGAGTTTGAGAACAACATCCCCGCCTACTCCGGTAGTACCGATGCCGCCGCTGAACAGGCCGTGCGCGAGAGCGTTGTTGTTGAAGTTGGCGGGAAGCGCATCGAGGTGACTCTGCCCGCTGGGCTTGGATCAGTGGGCACCTCAACCGCTACAGGGGCTGCGCCCAAGAAGCGCGCCCGGACCAAAGCAGCCAGTGGTGTATCCGGTGATGCAATAGCTGCTCCCATGCAAGGAACCATCGTCAAGGTCGAGGTCACCGAAGGCCAGCAGGTTGCTGCCGGTGATCTGATCGTCGTGCTTGAGGCCATGAAGATGGAACAGCCGCTCACCGCGCACAAAGCAGGCACCGTCACGGGCCTGAGCGCTGAGCAAGGCGCCATGGTCACCACCGGCACGGTGCTCTGCGAGATCAAAGACTGACCCCCACCAACCCGGCGCCTTGAGCCACTAGCGGCGGTTCTCTAGTCGGAAATGCTGGGTTTCACCGCCCATGCGGGCTCCCGGACAGCGGTGCGGAACGGGGCGGTGCGTGCTCAACGTTGAAACGTGGCGCTACGCCCCAGCGCTTTGCGGATCCGAGCCCGCATCACCTTCGGATTCACAACGCCTTCGGCCCAGTTCCACCTAATGACGGTCAAACCCGCATTAGCCAGAGCTTCCTGCCGGATCTTTTCCCTGCGCAGATCATCAAGGGATAGGTACTTGCTCATGCCATCTGCTTCGCCAATAACTCGCTGCCTGCGCCACAAGAAGTCACACCAATAGAGGTGGCCATCTGCACCACGAACCGGTTGACCGCACTCAGGTTCAGGAAGGCGCCCACGCTTCATGTTCACTCTGCTCATCGACTCCAGCACTGATTCCGACGCCGGATTCACTAGAGGTAACGCTCTGCGCAAAGTACCCGCACCTGGTCGGCGCCAAGTCTCATTACCTACTGCGCTCAAAGTGCGCATGGCATCTGCAACGGCATCGGCGTCCATTACCGCTCGCCGAATATCGCGCTCGCCATCTGCTGATCTAACAATCAGACGCGCACAAGCATCCAGAACAGCAACAGCCGTGTTGAGTTCTAGCCCCAGGGAGTAATCGATGGCCGTCCGAGCAAGGGTTGTGACTGGCAACCCATCTCGTATCTCCCAGTCATCTTCAGGAACTGGGAAATTGTGGAGTTGCAACCAACCGTTTCGCGATCCATGGCCTGGGACCGCAAAATGCACCGTTGGGAACGTGGACTCCAAGCGCAATGGCACCAGCGCTGAGGTAATTTGCTCCCGCGACTCATCGCACTCAAGATGAAGTTCCCGCGCAACACCCCCAAATTGCGGTAAGCCCAGCAACTTCGCTGCCGTTTCCCCAACCGCAACTCCGTCAGGGCGAACTGCGTGCGCCGCCGCAACAGCAGTGTGCAGATGAGCGAGGTCATCACCCAGGGACCACAACTGCGCATCGATGTATACCCCCGCGCGCACCCGCAGCAGTGCGCCGGCATTCACGGCCGCGGCAAGTTGATGCTTGGTGAGACCAAGAGCAATGAGTCGGTGGGTGGCAACTGCTCCATGCACCATCACGGAGCGAGCAGCAGCGATGGTTGCTGCGATTCGCTGCGGATGAGGCATTTTGTGACTGTGCAGGGATTAGGCACCTAGCGCAAACATTCGTCCACAGGCCACCCTCTGCATTGGCGAGCCCTCAGCGGCGGTGAAAGTGCCAACAATTTACGTGAGCACTGCCGTTTGAGGCTCCCAGTGGGGCAAAAATCAGGGGTTGCTAGACATTGACCGCACGCGGACGACGTAATCCTCCGGAGCCCCAGCTTCATGGGCTGCATCGGCAATCATGTCGACGTAGCGCCGAGACGGCAGACCACCCTCGTAATCATCGAGCACGTACATCCAGGCAACCTGGGATCCATTCATGGTCTCAACGCGCACGCGGATCTTGCGCCAAAGCCCGAGGGCAACGCCCTCCCACGCATCAAGGGTCAACTCATCAAGGTGCGTCATGTCGTAGAGCATCACGAAGACGTCGTGCTCATAGTCCTCAACAACGGTTGCAAGGGCCCCGTCCCAACCCAGATTCTCCCCCGCAAAGGTGAGCCGCCAACCTCGCAACCAGCCAAATCCTTGCGATGGCGAGGCCGGAGCCCGATCGGCCATCAGCCGAGGATCTAGGTTCGATCCATACGCTGCATACAGGGCCACGGGACCAGCGTAGGCACTGAAGGGCCGTTGCGAAAGAATGACGACGTGACTGCTGTGGTGATCATCGGAGCCGGCCCTGGTGGGTATGAGGCAGCGCTCGTGGCTCGCCAGCTCGGGGCAGAGGTCACCCTGATCGATAGGGATGGAATCGGCGGCTCCTGCGTCTTGACTGACTGTGTGCCGAGCAAGACTCTGATCGCGACCGCCGAGGCGATGACCCAGACCGCGGAGAGCGCCGGCCTCGGGGTACTCATCGCAGGCCAATCCCCCACCGCGAACCTGATCGGCGTCGACTTGAACACGGTCAATGCCCGGATCAAGGCCCTTGCTAGCAAGCAGAGCGATGACATTCGCAGCCAGCTGATCGAGCATGGCGTGCAGATCCTCGAGGGTGCCGGACGGTTCATCGACCAGCACCATATTGAAATCACCAGCCCGGGCGGATCAGTCACCACGATCAGCGCAGATGCCACCTTGATCGCAACAGGTGCCCGACCACGCGAACTCGAATCAGCAACCCCTGACGGTGAACGCATCTTGACCTGGGAGCAGCTGTACAACCTGCCGACACCACCTGCCCGGCTGATCGTGGTGGGCTCGGGTGTGACAGGTGCAGAGTTCGCATCGGCGTATCGAGCACTGGGCAGTGAAGTTGTATTGGTGTCATCGCGCGATCGCGTGCTGCCTGGGGAAGATCCTGATGCTGCAGCCGTCATCGAAAACGTGTTTGCCAGGCGTGGCATCCAGGTACTGGCGAATTCTCGTGCGATTTCGGCCGAGCGCTCAGCCGACGGTGCCGACGGTGCAGCGGGGGTGGTGGTCACCCTCAAGGACGGTACGAAGATTCAAGGCAGCCATGTACTGATGGCGGTTGGTTCGATCCCAAACACTGATGCGCTTAACTTGAAAGCTGCTGGTGTTGATGTTGATCCAGCCGGCTTCATCACAGTGGATCGCGTATCGAGAACGACTGCACGCAACATTTATGCGGCTGGCGATTGCACGGGAGTGCTGATGCTCGCCTCAGTCGCGGCGATGCAAGGCCGAATCGCGATGTGGCACGCGCTCGGTGATGCAGTGCAGCCGCTGGATCGCAATGTGGTTTCCAGCACAGTCTTCACCGATCCCGAAATTGCTACCGTCGGCATGACCCAGTCCGATATCGATTCCGACGAAATCCGGGCCGACGTGTACACGATGCCCCTCGCCACTAATGCACGGGCGAAGATGCAAGACACCCAAGAAGGCTTCGTCAAGATCTTCT
The DNA here is from genome assembly GCA_903918595.1 of uncultured Actinomycetes bacterium. Lineage (GTDB taxonomy): Bacteria > Actinomycetota > Actinomycetes > S36-B12 > S36-B12 > CAIXFB01. The sequence continues at coordinate 918 of CAIXFB010000118.1, read as the reverse complement.
GCCGCAAGGGAACCCGATTGATTGCTGGGGCTGTGGTGGTGGGCCCGCACGCGAGCGAGCTCATCCATGTGCTCGCCCTTGCTATCCAACAGCGCCTCACCGCCGATGAGGTTGCCGCAACTTTCACTGTGTATCCGAGCCTTTCCGGATCCATCGGAGAGGCTGCCCGTCGGCTTCACATCATCGAGGACTAGCGAGTTCTTGCACGCGACAACCCAGACAAGCCACTCAGAGTAGGTTTGCCGAATGACCGATAACGAGGCCACCAAGGTCGCAAATGACGCAGCCCGTGAATCCGCCAGCACCCTGCGCGCCCTGACCAACGTCGACCAGCACGACGTCTGCGTTATCCTTGGATCTGGCTGGGTGCCGGCAGCTGAGTTGCTCGGCACCACGGTGGCCGATTTCCCCGTGACCGAACTTCCGCACTTCTCCCCGCCGGCAGTAGCCGGCCATGCCGGCCGGGTTCGCTCGATCGACGCCGACGGCACCAAGGTGCTCGTGTTCCTTGGCCGCACACATCTCTATGAAGAGCGCGGTGTTGATGCTGTGACGCACGCCGTACGCACCGCGCACTTCGCTGGCTGTAAGACGATCGTCTTGACTAACGGTTGCGGTGGCCTAGACCCGCAATGGAGCCCGGGCACCCCGGTCCTGATTCGCGATCACATCAATCTCACCGGAGTATCACCACTGCATGGTGCGCACTTTGTTGACCTCACCAATCTGTACTCACCAAGACTGCGGGCAATGTGTCAAGAGCTTGAACCGAGCCTCACCGAAGGCGTGTATTGCCAGTTTCGCGGGCCTATGTATGAAACACCAGCAGAGATCGGCATGGTCGCAGCAATCGGCGGCACGTTGGTGGGCATGAGCACCGCACTTGAAGCAATCGTTGCGCGCTCACTCGCGATGGAG
>CAIXFB010000117.1 GCA_903918595.1 uncultured Actinomycetes bacterium | reverse complement strand
GTCTTTGGATCCTGAGGACCCAAACATCGTGTGGCTCTATGAGATCTTTAGAGACGAAGAAGCAGAGAACGCGCACCGAGCATCGAGTGGATTTGCATTGATGATGGAGCAGATGCCACCACTTCTTGACGGACCACCTGCGGTGTTACGCATGGAACCGTTGCGGTTATCAATGCAGGATGCGGTCCTGACTGAAGACTGGGCGTTCTAGCGTCTCTCTTCACCTGGGGTGAGGATTTCAACAGCTGACGCACGACCGGGCGCCTGCATATAAAGGTCCTTGAAAGCCAGATTTCTGGTAATCTGGCACAGTGAAAACAACGCTTCAGATCCCCGATGACCTCTATCGAGACGTCAAGACCGCGGCAGCCATCTCCGGTAGATCGATCACCTCAATCCTTGAGGAGTCACTGCGCATGTACCTAGCCGACGCAGCCGCCGTGCAGCAGTTGCCACCGCTACCCGTATCCCGCTCATTAAGTGGGTTCACCAATGAGTTCCTCGCCACCGGCATCGACTTCAACAACACCAGTGAGGTGCTCGCGTGGCTTGATGAGGACAAAGGCCAACGTCCTTGATTCTCACCGACGTCAATGCGTTGGTCTATGCGTTTCGTCCCCAGACGTCCTTCCACCAATTGGCCCGAGATGCGCTCACGGCCTTTCGTGACCGCGGCGATCTCATCGTGCTGACCGATATTGCTACTTCCTTCATACGCATCGTCACGGACAAACGATTGACCCTCGAACCCGATGAACCTGATGCAGCGATCACGTTCATCGATGCGCTGACTGCAGACACACGATTCCTACGAGAGCCGCGAATAAGTAGGTGGCGGATGTATCGAGAGTTGAACGAACGCGTTGATGTTCGCGGATCGTTGGTGCCAGATGCTCTGCTCGCAGCGACGAGCCTCGATTTCGGTGCCGCAGTTTTGACCGCCGATCGGGACTTTCTCCGCTTTCCGGGTGTTCGCGTTCATTTGATGACTTCTATAGGAATCATCGATCACACGGTGACGTGACGTCTCAACTCATCAGTCCGTGGAGCCTTGTACCCGTTGATGTGTTGCTGTGCTCCCAGGCATTCTGGGCCGGCTGCAGATCTGGGGCATACATGTGATCCTACTAACGGTAGGATCCTTCACGTGTCCGCTGAACCGCTCCCTGACGCCGCACCGGGCCTTTCGGAGTCCGTAGAGGACAGTGCGGTGGAGCACGCTCTCATTGACCTGCTCGCCGGGCCCTTCGACAAAGTCAGCATCACCATCCCCGCCTCGCTTCGCGCCAAGGTGGCTGCGCGCGCCTCGGACACAAACTTCTCTTCCTACGTCAGCGAGATCTTGGCCCGCGAGGAACGCAGGCGGGCACTGATCGACTTCCTGGATTACATGGATGAGAAGTACGGGCCGCCATCCGATGAAGACATGGCTCGAGTCGACAAGAAGCTGGAGGCGATGTGGCAAAAGTACGAGGATTACTTATCCGCTCAGTAGTTCTGGATGCAACCGCCCTTACCGCTGCATCGCAGGCACATTCCGATATCCGTGGAGTACTCCGCAGGTGGCAGGACGATGGAGCAAATTTGGTCACGACTGCAGCAACACTGACTGAAGTCCTGCGCGGTCACCCGCGCGATGCTGCAATCCATCGCCTGCTCGCATCGTTGAACGTACGCGTCATCGATGCACCGTTGGGTCAGGCTGCGGGTGAGCGCATCGGTCGCACCAAAACGCGTGGCAACGTCACCCTTGATGCGCTTGTTGCCGAGGTCGCGTCGTCACTTCCTCGTCCGGTCGCACTGCTCACGTCAGACGTCGACGATCTGCAGGCCTTGGTCGATCCCGATGTGATGGTTCTCGATATCGCGGCGTGACACGGATCAACTGAATGGTGGGCGATCGTCGAGCTTGATACTCGCCTTGCCTGCTGTGCGCCACAACCTCGCGGTCGCATCGGAATCTTCCGGCGTCACCAAATTCCCCATGACCCGCAACGCAATCGTCATCAAGAACCGCGATCGCATACCAACAGGGCCAAAGGTTGTCAGGAAACCAGGAACAGTAATCAAGCCAGCAAGTCGGCGAGCAATCGAGAATGCAACGCCATACTGCTCGCGCAGAATCGGTGCCCACGCAGCGGTGTAATCAAGGTGCGCATTGGCTGATGTCGATGCAAGCAATTGCGCAGCAAGATGCCCGGTCTCTAGGCCGTAGTCGATGCCTTCACCGTTGAGTGGATTCACGCAACCGGCAGCATCACCCACGAGCACCCAGTTCGGTCCGGCAACACCGGAGACAGCACCACCCATCGGCAGCAGCGCTGACCAAGGTGCGCGCAGGCCACCTTCGAGTTCCCAATCAGCGCGTTGTTGATCCGTGTAATGCGTGAGGAGTGAGCGCAGGTTCACATCAGCGGGACGTTTTGTTGTGGCAAGTGTGCCGACGCCAATATTTACTTCGCCATCACCGAGCGGGAAGATCCAGCCGTAACCGGAGAGCAATTCCTTCTGCTCACCGCGTAGTTCAAGGTGCGAGGAGATCCATTCATCATCGCTACGGTGCGACTTGATGTAAGCGCGGGCGGCAACGCCATAGGCAGTGCTGCGATGCCACTCGCGTCCGAGCTTGCGGCCAAGCTGCGACTTCGCGCCATCAGCAACCACCAGACGCCTACACGTGATTTCTTTCGGGCCATCTGCGGTGGCAAAAGTGACGCCCCGCACCTGCCCGCCTTCGAATCGCACGTCGATGGCCCGGTGCCCTTCGGCCTCTCGAACTCCAGCATCGATCGCAACCTGCCGAATGGCGTAATCCAGTTCAAGGCGAGGGGCGGCGCCGCCATAATCGGGCAGGTTGCCACCCGGCCAGCGCAGGTAGAGGGTCTGGCCAAACCCGGCAGCCCGCAGCCCGTAATTACGCGCCCGGCCCTCTAAGAAATCACTCAGACCGAGTTGGTTGAGCTCTGCGATCGCCCGCGGGGTGAGACCGTCACCGCAGGGCTTGTCACGAGGAAAGGTCTCGGCATCAGCGAGCAGCACATCGAGGCCAGCGCGGGCAGCCCACGCGGCAGTTGCAGAGCCAGCTGGACCGGCACCCACAACCAAGACGTCGGTATCGGTGGAATTCATGGTGTCCCTATTCTCGGGGACATAGGTATCCCTCGCCTTTTCGGGACCGTGCGCATCATTTAGCGTTTACTCCTATGCGAACCAGAATCCGGCGTTCTCTTATATCTGCAGTATCGGCCGCGAGCGTCGTTGCCGCCACCGCACTCATCGTGCCGATGGCCGACGCCGCCAACGGCACCGGGGTCTACGGAGTCTGGGCCGTCAATTCCCCAGCCGTGACCGGTTCGCTTACCTTCACCAAAACGCTATTCCCGAATGCGACGTTCACGTCGACCAACGGCACCTTCTCCGTGGCACGCAGCGCGACACTGACCGGTGCCAGCGCGTTCGGCACCCACTTCGGCTCGTCCGTCGGCCAGACCTATCTGTCGAGTGCTATCGCGAGTGGCCAGCCGAAAGGCACTATGACGCTCACTTTCGAGGAGTCACCTGTTGCCGGCACCTGGGCATTCGCGCTCGGCGATATTGATGCAGAAGACGTAGCGATCAGTGCACTCGATGCGCAGGGAAAGCCTGTCAACGTAAGCGAGTGGATTTTCAGTTCGTTCAACTACGCAAGCGGCAGCACAGATGAACCCACGTGGGATGCAGCAACGTCGACCATCATTGGTAACGGTGTCGACAGCGATGGCGCGAGTATCTGGATGTCTCCGAGCACCGAAGTCTCGAGCGTGACGTTCACACAGATTCGTCGTTCAGGCTTTCCGCAGTATCAACTATGGGTAGCCGCCGACGTCATCACCGAGGCGGTCATTCCTTCTCCTGTCACGACAAGCACTCCGGTAATTCCAACAGCACCTGCCGGCAAAGTCGTGATATGTCACGCAACAAGCAGCGTCAAGAACCCCTACACGCGCATCGTTGTCAGCCAAGATTCGGTCGCACGAAAGAACGGTCACG
>CAIXFB010000116.1 GCA_903918595.1 uncultured Actinomycetes bacterium | reverse complement strand
TCTACGTCGAACGAATCACCGGTCTCAACATGACATAGACCCAGATACGCGAGCCGCGCGCGTACCTCCGCGACGGCCGCCCCGGTGGAACCAAGGCGGATCATGCCCCTACAGAATCGAGTTCAGATCAGCGAGCAGAGCAGCCTTGGGCTTTGCACCGATGATGGTCTTGACGATCTGCCCGCCCTTGAACACGTTCATGGTCGGGATGGACGTGATGCCGTAGGCGGCTGCGGTTGCCGGGTTCTCATCGACGTTGAGTTTGACGACCGTGATGGCATCGTTCTCTGCCGCGATTTCCTCCAGGATGGGGGCGATCATCTTGCACGGACCACACCACTCTGCCCAGAAGTCAACGATGACGGGCTTTTCGCTCATCAGAACGTCGTCGGCAAAGCTTGCGTCGGTCACAATCTTGGTGGCACCCATCATGTTCTCCTCGGAAATTTGGTAAGTCGTTCACGGACAGACTACGCGCTATGCGGACCAAGTCACCTATTCGGCCGCGGCCAGGAAACGTTCAGCATCCAGGGCGGCGGCGCAGCCGGTTCCGGCCGCGGTGATGGCCTGGCGGTAGGTGTGATCGACGAGATCCCCACACGCGAAGACCCCCGGCAGATTGGTCTGCGTGGAGGGGGCGTTGACCCGGACATAGTTTTCGGCGTCGAGATCGACCTGGCCGACGATCAATTCGGAGCGGGGGTCGTGGCCAATGGCGATGAAGAGCCCGGTGATGGGGAGTTCGCGGGTCTGTCCTGTCACGGTGTCTTTGAGAATGACACCGCTGAGCTTGGCATCGCCGAGGACGTCAACGACCTCACTGTTCCAGGCGAACTTCATTTTCTGATTCGACAAAGCTCGTTCCTGCATGATCTTGCTGGCCCGAAGGGAATCACGGCGGTGGATCAGCGTGACAGACTTTGCGAAGCGGGTGAGGAACGTTGCCTCTTCGAGGGCTGAGTCTCCGCCGCCCACCACGGCGATGTCTTGGTCGCGGAAGAAGAATCCATCACACGTTGCGCACCACGAGACGCCGTGTCCGGAGAGTCGCTTCTCGTTCTCCAAACCGAGCTCTCGGTAACCCGATCCCATCGCCAAGATGATGGCTTTGGCTTGGTGGGTGTTACCTGCTCCATCGACAACCGTCTTGATCTCACCAGAGAGATCCATCGAGGTGACGTCGTCGGTGATGAGTTCGGCACCGAAACGTGCTGCCTGACCGCGCATGTTCTCCATGAGGGCCGGTCCCATGATGCCGTCGACAAAACCGGGGAAGTTCTCAACCTCAGTCGTGTTCATGAGTGCACCGCCTGCGGTGACCGAACCCTCAAAGACCAAGGGGTTCAGTTGGGCGCGGGCTGCGTAGACGGCAGCGGTATAGCCGGCTGGGCCGGAGCCAACGATGATGACGTTTCGGATCTCGCTCACAGTCTTTCTTTCCTCACGTAATTGCGGTCTGGTGCTCAAAGGTCGGGTGCTGATACCGAGTGGGGTATCCAATCTGTGTAACTGATCCTACGGGCGGGATTATTCCGCCCTCTACTGCAGGCAGATAGCGATCAAGTGCATGCCATGGTTCCGAATTCGCACGCGGAGCGGTCGTGCGGCGTTGTGTTCGGTCTGGATCCACCAATCTGATCCGTCGAATTCGGCTGAAAAGCGTCGGGGGTTTCCGGCCAGGCCGATTCCGAGTGCTTTCCCGGCCGACTCCTTTGCCATCAGGACTTCGAGAGTGCTTCTGCCATGGCGTTCGCAGTCTCCTTGTTCGGCGCTAGACAAACTGCGCTGGAGCGCGTGCATGGCCCGGTCGGCTCGCTCCACGTCGATTCCCACGGGACCTGCGGCAACGGCTGCAACAGCGAGTCCTGATGTGTGGGCCAAAGAGATCGACAAACCGGCTGGAGTGATGACGGGCGCCCCGGACTCGAGGGATGAGATCGTGACCTCGCTGGCACTGATGCGGGTGCCCTCCCGAGCCCACCACTCTTGCGCGGCTTCCTTGCCGGCGATCCGTGCGCAGAGCCATTCACGACGACGGTGTAGATGACGAAGGTCCCGAAAACTGGCCTGCTCGGTGTCGGTGAGGAACTCGACCGCTAGTTCGTCGAGGCCTGAGTCGAGGCTTTCATCGAAACCGATGGCTGAAATCCACACCTCAGGTGCAACGTTGAGGGTCGATCTTGTGATCACAGGGCTGGGTGATCAGTCGAGAGTGTGGGTGAAACGGCGCAGGACTGCACCGTCTTGTTCACCGCAGTTGGGACCGACAACCCAAATGTCGAGGGTGATGGGCAGGTTGCTGGGGGGTGGACTACTGATGTCGATGGCCATGAACGCTGGGATCACGATCACGCCGGCATCAGAACCCATGTATTGCGCTCTATCAACAATGAGTGCCTGAGACTGATCCGACTGCGTGAGCATGGTGATGCAGTTGCGTAACTTTTCATCACTTGCCATAAACCCACTGGTACGCATCACTTTTTTCATGCTGACTGGGCTCTGCATCGTGAGCATTTCCATGGGGGAAGACATTCCGAAACTGTCGATCATCGAATCGATCTGACCGACAACATTCTCCGGGGTATAGGCCATGTCCGACTGAGTAATGGCACGGGCGGGCGGTACGAAGCCGGCCTGCATAACTTGAGGAGCGCTCGCCGCGAACGGCGCTGCGTCTGATGCTGCACTCGACTTTGTGATGGCCGAGCCAGCCACCACGTCGGTGGTGGCTGTGGGTCGCAGCGCCACAACGGCGATGCCGACAGCAAGGATCGCAACACTCGCTGCGATCAAACCTGAGGTGAGGTTGAGCCTGCGGCGGCCACCAGCCGGGAAGGAGAGAATTTCTGAACCGGCACCGCCACCAGAGCGGGATGCTTGTTCGAGGGCAAGGACAGTGGTGAGTTGCTCCCAGACAGCGTCGGGCATAGGCGCAGCCGAAACCCGGTTTGGGTCCAAGAAGTCCAAACCAGCAAGTGCCTCGATCACCCATTCCTGGGCTTCGGCTTCCGTATCGCCGAGGTATTCGGGTTCTGGAACGTCATCTGTGGAGCTCATGGGCGTCGATCACCTCCTTCTGGCCCGTTGCTGGGCCTTGGTGTGACGGACTCAGGTCCGTCAGGGTTCCGTAAAAATTCAAGCCGTTCAGCGAGCTTTGCCCGGCCCCGGAAGCACCGGCTTTTGACCGTGCCGGCAGGGCACGCCAAATAGGCCGCAGCCTCATCGATCGACCACCCCTCGATATCTACCAGGACGACAGCAATCCGCTGGTCCTCGGGCAACTCAGCGAGCGCCTCGGTCACGGCAAGCTGAACTTCGCGCTCACCTAGATGATCTCGAGGATCGGCGAGGCGAATCTGGGGGGCGGTGATGGTGTCGTAGTCACCATCGGGCAATGGTGTGGTTGCCCGGACAGCCTTGCGCCGGAGTCGATCAAGGCACGCATTGACCACAATTCGGTGCAGCCAGGTAGTCACAGCGGCATCTCCGCGGAACTGTTCAGCCCGACGAAAGGCGGAGATCAGAGCATCTTGCAACGCGTCGGAGGCCTCTTCTGGATCGGAGGTGGTGCGCAGGGCAACTGACCAGAGGCGGTCACGATGCCGGCCGATCAAGGTATTGAAAGCTTGGGGGTCACCAGAGACATGGGCCGCCAACAACTCGGCATCCGTGCGCTCGTCAACCACGATCCGAAGCCTATTGCGGTGCAGCGACCTCAAACATCGGTGGAAGCAGGGATGGTGCCGCGCAGAGTCACACTCGCCACCCCGCCCGAATATTGCCCTTCGGTGGCATTCCCAGACACCCGGGGCAAACCGGAGAGCCACACGAGGACGTATCTGCCGACTACCGGACGGGCAATGCGAAGGTCGGTGAATAGCCCGGCGGCGTCGATGGCCACCACCTCGGTCCACAGGTCTGGATCTCGTTGAATCTCATTTGCGACCCGCACGTCAACGTCGGTGCCAAATCCCACCAAACCTAAGGACAGGGAACTCACCGAGACCGGCTCACCCATGTCAAAGATGAGGCCAACGCCACCCTTCCCATCGAGATCGCGACTTGCATACGTATCAGTGACCCAGGCGGTTGTCCCGTCCGCATCGATCACGAAGGTCGCGGACTCCTCATTTTCGCGGCCGCGCTTCTTGTCGGTTTTTCCATTGTTGTCATCGTCGGCGAGGGGGTCATACGAGCGAACGGCAACGATAGGTAACAAGGACTCGCCTGTGGCGAAAAATTCCTCGACGAACGGGGTCGCCTCGGACGTGAGGATTGATTCATCGATTGCATCGTCGTTCTGGTTCGATGTTGGCCCGGAACCACCACCACTGATCAGTTGCACGCCCACCCAACCGATGAAGACGACGACCACCAGTGCAAGTGCACCTCCAGCGATTCGTGCCGCCCAGCTTCGGCTCGTGCGTAAAGCGCTCGGTGGTGAGATCACTGCGGTTGTTGATGAGACGGGGCTCAAATAATCAGCGGCCGCTCCTGTTGCTGCGGCGAAACCGGCTGCATCGTTGATGCGCGATACACCTCGAGGTCTCGGTGCATCAAGAACAGAACGGCCAACGAGATCATCCACTGGGCGCGGGATGCTTGCACGAATATCTGATGGCAGTAGAACGTGATCACGATTGGTGGGGGCGAGAGGGATACCCACCACGGCTGGGTCAATCCCTTCTTGCGGCCACATACCCGTTGTGAGTGCATAGACGAGGCCGCCGAGGCCATCGACATCTTCCGCCGGGCGGGATCCTCCTGCACTGATCGGCCCGAATATCGCGGCATCCACCGAAAGCCCGCGAACCCGCACCTCCTCGGCGTCGGTCATGATCACGCTGGATGGTCGGAGCCGTCCGTGGTGCACATCACGATCGGCGGCAAACGCGAGTGCTCGGGCTACTTCACCAACCCACAGCAACGCCTCTTCTGCTCGTACCGGGTGCCCCTCGCGCTGCGTGAGCAACGCATTCAGGGTGCGTCCGTTGGCCCACTCACTGATCACGGCGATCCGTGAAGGTTTGTCCTTATCCGCTGGCACGTCCACCACATCGAGAACACGCAGTAGTCGACGATCATCAATTCCAGCAGCTGCACGCGCAGCGCCTAGGACGGCAGGCACCCGCGCATCGTCTGAGCGCAGTATGCGAAGCAGCACACTTCGGTGCAGTGTGGTGTCATCGCCCCGCCAGGTTTCGACGGCGAATTGACGAAACCCAGTGGCGTCCGTGGATTCTGGTGATCGCACGTCGATGAGGTCAACGAGTGTGTACCTGCCGGAAATAACGTTCATTGCTGGCTCATCTTCATGACGCACTCTTCTTCCCCAGCCGACTGGTCACGATTCGCACGATAGATGAAATCTCACTCACCTTGAACAACCAAGCGAACCAGAAGAAGACACCAAAGCCGACGATCGAGATCACGATCACCCGAATCAGTACCGCAGGTTTATCTGCCAGACCCGGTTCGAAGACGTAGGTGACGAGTAACAGTTGGGTGCCGACCATGAAAATGATCGAGATAATCGAGACGAGCATAAGTTTCGCGAGAGTCCACGCAGTGTGCTTTGACTCCAAACCACCCAAGCGTCGCGACAGAATCCACCACGCAATAACAAGACCAACCCAGTAGGAGATGGAATAACTCAGTGCGATCGAGGCTATTTGCACACCACCGGCGGCGGCAAAGTAGAACAACGGGTAGACACACACAAGAAGAACTGCTGAGAAAGCGACTGTGATGAAAAACGGTGTGCGGGTGTCTTCGAGAGCGTAAAAGCCGCGAAGTAACACATAGAACAAGGTGAACGGAAGCAGACCGAGCATGAAGACTGAAACAACTTGACCCATCAGAGATGCTTGCTCTTCAGTCGCCGCCCCATAGCCGAAGAGCAGCACCGCTACTGATGCACCGATCACAAACAGAACCGATGCAATCGGAGCAACCAGTGTGCTCACGACGCGCATGGTGGAGGCGATGTCAGCACCCACCCGCTTCCGGTTACCGTCGTGCGCGTATCTGCTCAATGCAGGCAGTAACGCGGTCACCACGGAGACTGTGATCACGCTGTGCGGGAGCATGAACACCAAGTGCGCTTTTTGATACGTGGTGAGCCCTGCTGCAACCGCACCTGCTGCCAATGCATCGACGTTGGCCTGGGTTGCGAGTCTGGTGATGACCACGTACACCGCCTGGTTGATCAGCACCAGGGCGATGGTCCATGCCGCGAGACCGCCGGCTTTTCCCAGCCCGCCATGTCGGAAATCGAAACGCGGGCGATACGAGTACCCCGAGCGCATCAGGACTGGAATCAAGATGAGCCCCTGCACCACCACTCCGAGAGTGGTGCCGATTCCAAGGATCAACACCTGATCTGTTGTGAGAACGCCGTCAGCAGCAGCGGAAGTTCCGGCCACTGCGATGAACAGCAGGAAGGTGGCAATGGCGATGATGTTGTTCGCGATGGGTGCAAACATCGGAACACCGAAGTGGCCGCGTGCATTGAGGACTTGTCCGAGCATCGTGTAGACGCCGTAGAACAGGATTTGTGGCAGACACAACCGGGCAAACGCCACGGCGAGATCGAAGTCAGATTGCGGGTAATCAGCCGGGGTATAGAGATCGACGATCAACGGGGCTGCAAGCACAGCGATGATCGACATCGCAACCAGCGTTATTCCCACGAAGGTTAAGAGCCGGTCGGCGTAGGCTTTTCCGCCGTCGCTGTCCTCTTTCATCCGACGCACTAACTGGGGAATGAAAACCGCGTTCAGCGCACCGCCGATGACCAAGATGTAGACAACGGTTGGCAACGCATTGCCCAGTGAGTACGCGTCGGAGACCAGATAGAAGCCCAGTGCGGCGGTCATGGCAACGTCGCGCAGGATGCCGGTAACCCGCGAAACGATCGTTCCACTGGCCATCACGGCACTAGGGGCAGCAAGGCCCCTGGTGCCACCGTCGCCGTCAGTTCCCTGGACTGGATGAGTCACTGTCACACCGTGTCAGAGTTAGCGTCAGAGTAGGGCTTCCGCGCGGCCCGAATTCGACGTGTCACGCCCACCACCACAAAAATGACGATGGCTAGGAATGCAAAGGCAACAACCCAAGCAGCCGCTCGAGCGTAAGCGGTTGACGCGATTGTGATCTGAGCTGGCTCACCAAAATCGTCGCCATCCGGGGTGAGCAGCTGCACTCCGACAGCCAATTCCTGGCTACCGATCACCCGGGCATCGAGTTCAACGCTCGCCAACCGGCCGGGTTCAATTCGAATACCCGAGAGTGGTGCGGACTCCAAGCGCACCGAAGGAGACGAACGTAGTTGCACTCCCACAGTCACTGCGCGGTCAAGATCATTTGCAATCGTGACCGGCACCCTTCCCGAGTCACCAGAAAGAGTGATGGTGCCTTCAGAGAGGACCCGGACCTGGGCAATCTGATCAGTGAGACCAATCCGGACAGAGTCGACGAGCAGCTTGCCCATGACCGGTTGGGTTCGCCACGCAGCTGACTCTGCACGGAGTAAGGCATTCGCGTATTGCTCGGTCAGGGGAGCGGGGTCCTCAAGAACTGCATTGAAGGTGGAAAGTTGCCCTTGGACTCGCTGCACCGAGTC
>CAIXFB010000115.1 GCA_903918595.1 uncultured Actinomycetes bacterium | reverse complement strand
CTTGGCCACCGCAGGTCTGATCTTGATCGGCCCGTGGGTGAAGGCAGTGTTAGGGCGCACCTACCCAATAGCTCTGCTACCTGATGGCGTGCGAACAGCACTCGCTATCACTGTGGCAGCCCAGGTCGGGGCACTTCCTGTATTGGCCGCGATGGGAACCAGCGGCGGGCCAATTGCGGTGCCGGCGAACCTGCTGGCGATGCCGGCTGTACCCGCCGTGACGATCCTTGGTCTTCTCGCCGCTCTGCTCTCTGGTCCGCTTCCGCATGCTGCCTCACTCGTCGCATGGCTCGCGGGGTGGCCGGCCGGTTGGATCGCCACGGTCGCCCACCAATCAGCGGGTGCCAGCACCGGGAGTTGGCCGTTCCCGTCTGGTTGGTGGGGCACGCTGACCTTGCTGGTGTTGTTCGCAGTTGTTATCTGGGCGCTCACTTCACGAACGATTCGAAGCCACTGGAAGGCAATCCCGGTGCCGGGGCGCAGAGTTGTGATTGCCGCTTCGTGTGTTGTCACAGCACTGTGGATCTTGGCACCTGCCGATCGCAGGTCCTGGCCGCCGCCGAACTGGATTCTCTTGGCATGTGATGTTGGTCAAGGAGATGCACTCATCATTCGACAAGACAGCGCAACTCTGGTCATTGACACAGGCCCAGACCCAACACGGGTCGACACTTGTTTACGAGGAGCAGGGATCACTGACATTTCCACGCTCGTCATCAGCCATTTTCATCGTGACCATGTGGGCGGGATCGGGGGAGTCCTGACGGGTCGTCGCGTGCAACACATCGTGGGCTCACCTTTACGCGAACCAGCTGAGGAATACGAGAAAGTGCACGCCGCCGCCCAGGAGCAGGGTGTTCCTATTGAGAGTCTCACCGCAGGAGGGGTGGTGCGCACGGGTGACATCACTATCACTGCCCTGTGGCCCAAGCGCATTATTCGATCGGGATCGGCGCCGAATAACGCCAGTCTGGTGTTAGTGGTGGAGGTCGATGGGCTGCGGATCTTGCTCACCGGTGATGTCGAACCCGAAGCCCAATCCGCGATCATGGCCGCGCCGGGTGGTTTTGATATTGCCAAGGTGCCGCACCACGGATCACGCAATCAACACCCGCGCTTTGCAGCATGGGCCAAAGCCAGCGTCGCATTGATCACGGTCGGGGCAGGAAATGACTACGGCCACCCGGCGGCAGAGACGATCGCGGCCTGGGCGGCTCAAGGTTCACGGATTGTGCGCACGGATATCCAGACCGACATTGCGATTGTGCGCATGGAGCAGGGATGGGGCACCGTGACACGGTCGACGTGACATGCTGACCTCATGACGCAACCGGCCCGGGTCACCCTTGCTCTGGGTGCAGAAACGGTGCTCGTGGATCGGGTCCTGCGAGCCGCTTGGTCGGGAGTGTTATCCGAGGATTCCTCGGCGCAGCGTGTCGAGGTGCAACCGGGTGATGAGGATGCGGCAGAGGCGATTTCGCAGGCGTGTGCCCCCACCCTCTTCGGAGATCAAGTGGCGGTGGTCATCCGGGGAATCGATGAACTTGGCGATGAGGGAGCTGATGCGCTCAAGTCAGTGTTGGCCGATCAGCCAGACAACGTCTGGCTGATCCTGACCCACCCTGGTGGTGTCAAGGGCAAGGGCATGATCGATGCAGCGAAGGCCGCCGGCGCAGAGATCGTCGAGTGCAAAGAATTGAAAAAGGGCAAGACCACCACTGACTTTCTGGTGAAGGAGTTCACAAAAGGCAAGCGCAAGATCACCAGTGATGCGCTCACGGTGCTGTATGACTCCGTGGGCCAGGACCTCCCCATGTTGGTCGCTGCTACCAGTCAGCTCATGTCTGATGTGGAGCACGACCCCATTGGCGTAGAAGACGTTCGCCAATACTTCGACGGAATCGCAGAAGTGGCTGGGTTTGCGATTTCCGATGCAGTCTGGGATCGACGCGGAGTTGACGCGGTGCGATCGCTTCGGCAGATGACCCTCACCACTGATCATGCTCGAGTTGGGGTCACGGCCGTCATGGCGATCGCCAGTGGCTTGCGCTCGATTGTGCGGGTGGCGGCCATGCCGCCGGGTGCCTCGGATCAAGACATCGCTCGGCAAGCTGGTGTACCGCCGTGGAAAGTAACCATGTTGAAGCGGCAGTGGTCCAAGTGGAGTGGTGATCAACGCAGGGTGGCTCGGGCCGCTGTCGAATTGGCGGAGGCTGACGGTGCGATGAAAGGTGGCGTTGGCGCCGGAACGAGTTTGGATGCCGAGCAGAAAATGTTTGTGCTGGAGTCAATGGTGGCAAGGCTCGCCCGTCGAGACTGACGGAGAGTGAGGAAAGAACAGGAAAGAGCGAAAGAAAAAATAGATTTACAGTGCAGAAGCGCGCTTGGCGATCGACGCCTTGCGGTTCGCGGCTTGGTTCTTGTGGATGACGCCCTTGCTTACTGCCTTATCGAGCTCACGGGCTGCCTCTTTGGCTAGCACGGCTACGTCGGCGGCACCAGCGTCAGCAGCATCGCGGAACTTACGCACGGCGGTCTTCAGGGAGGACTTCACGGCCTTGTTGCGCTCGTGAGCCTTCTCGTTGGTGCGGTTCCGCTTGATCTGCGACTTGATGTTTGCCACGGTGAGTTGCCTTTGTTCTAGGACGGTGAGCCCACTTCGGGGG
>CAIXFB010000114.1 GCA_903918595.1 uncultured Actinomycetes bacterium | reverse complement strand
CGACACCGTGATTCTGGCGTCGTCGCTCATTCCTGGAAATGAGAATTCGGTTTATCGAGTGATCAATGGTCTTACTCGACTAGGAGCCACGGTCGTTCACAAAGGAAACTCCCTCGTCCATGTTTCCGGACACGCGGCAGCGGGTGAACTTCGCTACGTCTATAACATCGTGAAGCCGCGCTATGTAATGCCGGTGCACGGGGAGTGGCGCCATCTCCGGGCGAATGCGCAGGTAGCAGCGAGTGTCGGAATCCCGATGGATCACGTTCTTATTGCCGACGATGGGGTGACGATCGATCTTGTTGATGGCAAGGCTTGGATCAGCGGCTATATCCAGGTAGGCCATGTGTATGTCGATGGGGCCAGCGTTGGTGATGTGACCGAGTCCTCCTTGAAGGATCGCCGGGTGCTGGGTGAAGAAGGGTTCATCTCAGTGTTCGCGGCCGTGGATTTTGTCTCTGGAACCGTGGTGGCAGGGCCGGAACTGCATGCTCGGGGGCTGGGGATTGATGACAAGTCATGGGAACCAGTGCAGGTGCAGGTGCGCAAAGATTTGGAAAAAGCCCTCAATGACGGCATTGAAGACACCCACGAGCTGGCCCAGCGGATTCGTCGCATTGTGGGCAAATGGGTGAATGCGGAGCACCGCCGCAAGCCGATGATCGTCCCGGTGGTCATCGAGGCTTAACCCGTGTGTCGCGTGTGACTACCGTGACTCGTGGTGTTTAGGCGCTAGGGTGCAATCCATGGCGCCCCGTACGTCCGCGCCGGCACGTTCGCGTGCCAGCCGCGGCACTTCCCCCTCGGGCCGGTCCTCCGGCCGTACATCCGCGCGTTCTTCGCGTGCCACCTCTTCCTCGAAAAGTGCTCCGAAGAAGAAAGCACCCTCTCGCACCGCTACGCGTCCAGGCCCGGTCGCCAGATTAGGGATGGGGATTGGGCGTCTCATTCGACGCACCTGGTCTGGAGTCGCGCATGTGACCGGCATGGCAGCCCGTGGAGTGGGACGAGGCGCGCGCGATCTGGAAGCCTCCCAGCGCCGGGATGGCTTAGGGCTTGGCCTACTTGCCCTTGCCATCATCGTCATCGCTGCAACATGGTTTGGCGTACATGGTTGGTTTGTTTCGTGGCTGGGAATGGCTACCACTTCGTTACTGGGCGCTCTCGATTGGATTACCCCGATCCTGCTTGCGGCACTTGCGTGGCGGTTCTTCCGGCACCCTGACGAAAACGCCACGACCGGTCGGCTCGCCATCGGTGTTGCAGCGGTTTTGATCAGTTTTGTTGGCCTCTGGCATCTGGCGCAGGGAACTCCCACCCCAAGTGATGGCGGCCAAGCAATGGATTCCGCTGGCGGATTCTTCGGTTGGCTCGCCACGGCACCGATCGTCTCGGCGGTCGGCCCAATAGTTTCCGGACTCGTCTTATTCTTGCTACTGATATTCGGTGTGCTCGTCGTGACCAACACCTCTCTGGCTTCAGTTCGTTCGGGCCTGCAGGCTGGTTGGCTGCGGGTTGTTGGGGCTCGTTCAGCGCGATCGACCAAGGATTCAGCAGAGCCGGAAGAGATCGACGCCATCGGAGCGCTCGACGAAGAATTTGAAGACCTAGAAGAGGATGAGAGTGACATCGCGACACTTCGCGAACCACTCGATTCGGGCTACTTGATTCGGACGGACCTTGCAGGAGATGAGCCATTTATCTCACCCGTGACTGATGAGCGCCCTGCTGCGGCGTTGTTGGCAGGAGTGACCCCTGCGGGTTCGATGCAGATCGAGGTGGTTGAACCCGCTGCTTTTGGTGTGTCCGCTCGCCAAGATACGGTCGCGATTTCCGATGCAGCACTTGGGAATTCGGTCAGTCAAGAACCTCGGCGTCGAAATCGCAGAACCTATGTCCTGCCCCGCAGTCAGTCTCTCAGTAATGGACCAGCGCATAAGACTGCCACGAAAGCCAACGATCAGGTGGTGACTGCTCTCACCGAAGTGCTGGATCAATTTGGCATCGATGCCCAAGTGACCGGCTTTATGCGCGGCCCCACAGTCACCCGTTACGAGATAGAACTTGGGCCCAGTGTCAAGGTGGAGCGCGTGACAGCACTTAGCAAGAACATTGCTTATGCCGTTGCGAGCGCAGATGTTCGCATTCTCAGCCCAATCCCAGGTAAGAAGGCAATCGGGATTGAAATTCCGAACACTGATCGTGAATTAGTCTCACTTGGAGATGTTCTTCGCAGTCCAACGGCAGCAAAAGAAGATCACCCGATGGTTGTTGGGCTCGGCAAAGACGTCGAGGGTGGCTTTGTCATAGCCAACCTCGCCAAGATGCCGCACATTTTGGTGGCTGGAGCTACTGGAGCAGGAAAATCCAGCTGCATCAACACCATCATCACGTCCGTTCTCATGCGATCCACGCCCGAAGAGGTGCGGATGATCCTGATTGATCCCAAGCGGGTGGAATTGACGATCTATGAGGGTGTGCCACACCTCATTACTCCAATCATCACGAACCCGAAGAAAGCCGCCGATGCATTAGCGTGGGTGGTCAAAGAAATGGATCGCCGATACGACGATTTGGCTGCCTTTGGCTTCCGGCACATTGATGATTTCAACAAAGCCGTCCGATCCGGGAAGTTGAAGCCACTTCCGGGGAGTGAAAGGCTTATCGAGCCGTATCCGTATCTCTTGGTCATCGTCGATGAGTTAGCAGACTTGATGATGGTGGCCCCTCGCGATGTTGAAGACGCGATCGTGCGAATCACCCAGCTGGCTCGAGCAGCAGGTATTCATTTAGTACTTGCTACACAGCGGCCAAGTGTTGATGTGGTGACGGGTCTCATTAAAGCCAACGTGCCAAGCAGGCTTGCTTTTGCGACATCAAGTCTGATGGATAGTCGAGTGATTCTCGACCAACCAGGTGCCGAAAAATTGGTGGGCCAAGGTGATGGATTGTTCTTGCCGATGGGTGCAAACAAGCCAACCCGCATCCAAGGCGCATTCATATCCGAGAAAGAGATACGCGGAATCGTGTCGCACTGCAAGGACCAGGGCGAAGCGGACTACCTAGATGAGGTCGTAGCTACCCCTGTCATGACCAAAGACATTGACGCCGACATCGGAGATGACCTCGACCTGCTGCTGCAGGCCGTGGAGCTTGTCGTCTCCACTCAATTCGGGTCGACTTCGATGCTGCAGCGAAAGTTGCGGGTCGGGTTCGCAAAAGCCGGGCGACTCATGGACCTCATGGAGTCTCGTGGTGTTGTTGGGCCGAGCGAGGGATCAAAGGCGCGCGAGGTCCTCGTGGGGATAGAGGAGCTTCCGTCAGTGCTGGTGAGCATCCGCGGCTAGGAAATCAATGCTCCGGCCTTGTCCTCATATTTAGTTCGTTTCATTAATGACGAGTAGTACCCGAAGTTCCACTCGAGGCTCTATCTTGTTCTCAGGGCGAGACATTCTTATTTTTGGCAAGTCATGATTGCGAGGGCAGTGGTGATCGGCGAGGAACTTCGTCAGGCGCGCCTAGCCAAGGGTCTTACTTTGGATGAACTTGCTGGTGCGACCAAAATCCGAGCGCTGGTGATTGATTCGATGGAGAACGAGGACTTTTCCCCGTGTGGCGGTCGAGTCTATGCCCGTGGCCAAATCCGTGGACTTGCAGTCTATTTGGGGATCGAGCCAGAAATGTTGCTCGAACAATTCGATAGCCAGTTCCCACCGGAAGATTAGTTCATCGGCGGAAGTTAGCCAGTAGTTCGTGGGGGATCATCACTTCCGTAGGCTGTAGGCGTGGCCACCGAAACGCGATCCGTGTATGTCGAGACCCTTGGTTGTGCCCGAAATGATGTGGATTCTGAGGAATTAGCCGCCCGGCTGATCGGCGATGGTTGGGTTCTCGTAGATACAGCTGAGGGCGCAGATGCGGTCGTAGTGAATACCTGTGGCTTCGTTGACGTGGCAAAGAAGGATTCGATAGATGCGGTTCTGGCCGCGGCGGAATATAAGAGTGAGTCATCTGGACCCATCGTGGTCGCCGTCGGCTGTCTCGCGGAAAGGTATGGCGCCGAATTAGCCGAATCGTTGCCAGAGGCTGACGCGGTGTTGGGTTTTGACGACTATGCAGACATCGGAAACCGTTTGCGCTCACTCCTGGCGGGGGAACCGCATGTACCGCACGCCCCTCGAGACCGGCGCAGGTTGCTGCCGATTTCTCCGATTGATCGGATGGATACGGCCGTAGCCATCCCAGGCCACGGAGACAACGAAGTTATCCCGGGGTGGTCCCCACCGGTGCTTCGAAAGCGCCTAGACGGCAGCCCCGTTGCTCCTGTGAAGTTGGCCTCCGGGTGCGATCGACGATGCACTTTTTGTGCGATACCAAGTTTTCGAGGCTCTTTCATCTCCCGCCCACCTGCTGATGTGCTGGCCGAAATTGCGTGGTTAGTCGATGAAGGCGTCAGCGAGGTTGTCCTCGTCAGTGAAAACTCCACGTCGTACGGCAAAGACTTGGGAGATATTCGATTGTTGGAGTCGTTGTTGCCGGCGATTGGCCAGGAAACAACGATCACCCGTGCTCGAGTCGCCTACCTACAGCCTGCCGAGGTTCGCCCGGGCCTCTTGGAAGTCATGGCGCGCACGGAAGTGATCGCACCGTATTTTGATCTTTCGTTCCAACATGCGAGTCCGAAGGTACTGCGCAGGATGCGTCGATTCGGTGGTTTGGAAGAGTTCTGCGAACTCGTTGACACCATTCGCGCATTGGACCCCGAGGCCGGGATCCGCAGCAATGTCATTGTCGGATTCCCTGGTGAGGAAGAGCAAGACGTAGAGATCTTGGTGCAGTTCCTCGAGCGAGCACGACTCGACGCGATTGGTGTGTTCGGCTACAGCGATGAAGATGGCACTGAAGCGTTCACCTTTACCGACAAGGTTCCCACTGAGGTAGTCGATGCGCGGGTGAAAATGATTACTGCCCTGGCCGAGGAGCTCATGGCCCAGCGGGCTGAGGATCGCATTGGATCGATCGTCGAGGTGCTCATCGAGGAGGTTGACATCTCTGACGAAGAGTGGGTAGCCACCGGTCGTGCTGGTCATCAAGGTCCAGATGATGCCGAGTCGATTGTTAGCCCTGCTCCAGGTGCGGCAACCACGCCGCCGCTCGTCGGAGCCATCGTTCGGGCTCGGGTCACTGATTGTGCGGGGCTGGACCTGCTGTGCGAGCAGGTGGCGGAGGACGAGTGATAGAAAATCGGGCACACCAAGCTGGCAACGTAAACGTGGCCAACGTGCTCACTGTGCTGCGTTTAGCCTGCGTCCCGCTCCTCGGCTGGCTCATGTATCTGGGGAGTCAAGGAAGTACTGGCGCACGAGACTTTGCGGCCGTGGTGTTTCTCGCCGCCTCGTTGACTGATCTGCTAGACGGTGCTTTGGCCCGTAGGCGGGGACTAGAGACTCCATTAGGCGCATTGCTCGATCCCATCGCGGATAAAGCGCTCATCGGTGTTGCGCTCATTGGCTTATCTTGGATGGGCGATTTGTGGTGGTGGGTGACCATTGTGATCCTTGCTCGTGAGTTGATCATCACCGGAATGCGGCTGAATATCGCGCGCGATGTGGTGATCAGTGCTTCACGGGGAGGCAAAGTGAAAACCCTTCTGCAAACCGTCGCTATCACTATGTACTTGGCTTTTGTCCCCATTCCTGGCTGGGAATTGGCATCACAGGTGATGATGGCGGCCGCACTGATAGTCACGGTTGTGACTGGGCTGGACTATTTCCGGCAGATCAGATCTGTTCAACGGGGTCTTTCGGGGGGAACATGACGGGTATTGATGAACTCGCCGAGACGGTCATCGCCAAAGCACGAGCCGCCAACCGCACGATCGCTACTGGTGAATCTGTCACGGCCGGATGGGTCGCATCCGCACTGTCCTCGGTTCCAGGGGCCTCTGCAGTTCTGCGGGGCGGGGTGATCGCCTACCATTCCGACGTCAAAAAAGACGTGCTCAGCGTGACCGAAGATGCACTTTCCCATGGACTGGTGTCTCGAGAGGTGGCCATCGAGATGGCGCAGGGAGCCATCCGCCTCATGAAAGCCAATTTCGGTGTGGGCACAACCGGGGCGGCGGGGCCGGACCCTCACGATGGCGCCGACGTGGGGTCCGTGTGGATTGCGATTTGCGGGGGAGCAGAAGAACGAAGCGCACATTTCCAATTGTCTGGAAACCGCGAAGAAATCAGGCGCGGTGCGGTTGCCGAAGCCTTACGGCTCCTCGACGGTGAACTTGACCGGGAATAACTCCGGACCAGCATACGTTGAAGAGAGGACAGTCCGATTTACCCGTCCTTGAGCGCCAAAGGGCAGGTGGGGTTAGTGTGGGGCGTAGACAAGGAGGCAGTGATGATCGTTCTTCGACAGGTAATCGGCGACGAGCTTCGTCGTCGTCGGCAGGATCAGGGTCGCACTTTGCGCGACGTCTCTGGTGCCGCCTCCGTCTCCTTGGGTTATCTCTCCGAGGTTGAGCGTGGTCAAAAAGAGGCCTCGTCAGAGTTGCTCGCAGCGATTTGTGATGCGCTCGAGGTTCCGCTGTCTGATGTATTGGCATCTGTGAGCAACCAAGTTGCCCGTGCAGAGTACGTCTCCTAACGCACCCTCGACTCGACTGTCTGTCATCCGCACTGATGCGTCTCACCGATTTCTGGGAGCGCCTTGAACTCACCCTTGGACCGCTCTATGCCCATTCTTGGGCCCGCGACATCGTGCTACCCGGTATCGGTCTGAGCGTCATTGACGCCATCGCTGCGGGGGTAGAAACCCGCGATATTTGGCGGGCCGTCTGTGAGTCGGTCGAAGTTCCCTCGACGCTGGTCTAAGTTGAGGCCGTGTCTCAAGACCTGTCCTATCTCACCATCATCACCTATGGAAGAACGGGCAGCACCGCACTTCAATCGGCCCTCAATGCTTTGCCTGGTGTTCTCATTCGAGGCGAAAACTACAACGCACTTCGGGGACTAGCCCTTTACTCTCGCGCGATCGCGGCCTCCGCCGATCGACACCATGCCGGCCGTCCGGGGCACCCGTGGTTTGGCACCGCCAAGCTCGATCCGCGCGAGACTCTGGCGAACCTTCGCGAGCACGTCGTTGATCACATCCTTCGTCCTCGGCCAAACACTTCGTGGATTGGCTTCAAGGAAGTGCGTTATGAGCCAGGACACTTCGAGGACTACGAGCAACTGCTCGACTACCTACTGTTTCTCAACACGATGTTCCCCGGAATTCGGTACCTTTTCAACGTTCGAGACGAAGTTCAGACGGCCAAGAGTGGTTGGTGGCCAGAAAACCCTGAAGCCCTCAATGTTCTGCGCACCACCCGTCAATGGCTGGAGCAAGCCCATCGAGATGTTTCCCGAGTCCTCACCGGAGAAAATCGCTCGAGCCTGCTCAGGCACGAGGAGTGGTCAGGCAATCCAGACTTAGTCCTCGAGTCCTTTGATGCATTGGGTTTGCCTCGAGATGATGATGCGGTCCGTTCTGCGCTGGCCGCGCAATTGGTGCATGGCAAAGGAAACGGCTCCACGCAATGACTTCGTCTACTGACGTGAGCACTGAAGAACGGGCTCAGTACGCGGAAATCGTGCAACGGCGCTCTGTTCGAGTTCTCTCGGCGGGACAGGTGCTGGGTGGGATAGCTGTCGCAGGCTCGATCCCGGCGGGTGCCCTATTGGCGGCCTCAATTGCTGATTCCGAAGCTGCAGCAGGAATTGCCCAGACTTTTGGGGTGTTGGGTGCCGCGCTCCTGGCGTTGCCATTGGCACGCATCGCTTTGAGTAAGGGCAGGCGGTCCGCACTGGCAACTGGTTATGGCATCGGAGCAGTGGGTTCGGTCATCGTCATTAGCGGGGCGGTCACCCGATCGCTTGTCTTGATCTATGGCGGCTGTTTGTTGGTGGGAGTTGCCTCCGCAGCGGGATATCAGGCTCGATACGCAGCAACGGACCTCGCAACACCTACCTCGAGGGCCAAGGCCCTCTCCTGGGTGGTGTGGGCTGCAACGATTGGCGCGGTTCTCGGCCCCAACTTGCTCAATGCGAGCGGTCTATTGGGGCTGCGCTTGGGCCTGCCGCAACTTTCGGGGCCTTACGTAGTGACTGGGCTAGCACTTGCTGCAGCTGCATTAGTCCTCTTTGTGTTTCTGCGGCCGGACCCGTATTTGCTGGCATCTGGTCATCGAGAAGCCGCAGGCGGTGCCAAAGCCAGCGCGCGTTTGCGCGATGGCATCGAGCACCTCCGGACAAGGCCCCGCGCGATATTGGGCATCGCCATTATTTCTATCGGCCATGTCGTGATGGTGATGGTCATGGTGATGACCCCCGTCCATATGGCTCACGTTGACGTAACGCTCCAACTGATCGGTTTGGTGATCAGCGTTCATATCGCCGGGATGTATGCCCTCTCGCCCGTGGTGGGCTGGGCCGTGGATCGGTACGGCCGAATTCAGATCACGTTGGTGAGCATCGGGGTTTTGGTTGCCGCGTGCCTGATCAGCGCTGCTGCACCCGCAGACAATGTTCTGGTCCTGGGAATTGGGCTCTTTCTCCTTGGTCTCGGCTGGTCTGGAACCCTCATT
>CAIXFB010000113.1 GCA_903918595.1 uncultured Actinomycetes bacterium | reverse complement strand
TTGGCGTTTCGCACCAGCGTCTGCCAGGTGGACATCCCCGACCCGCGTCGAAGACTCTCGACGGAGATCGTCGATGGCCCAACGGGAACGGGAGCAAAGATTTGCGACGAGATGGTGCGAACCCGTCGATCGGAATCTTGATCGGCCTGCTGTCGTTTTTCCACTGCCAACACTTGAGCTCCGATGACCAGCCCACCCCACGCGCCACGACCTTGCTCCCAGCCTTCTGGGACATCCCAGTTCAAGACGGTGAAGTCATCGTTGGCGGGAGTAAGAGTGAGCGCGGCTTCAAAGTCCGTCTGCGGTGCCGAAACTAAGGGCTTAGACACCGGCGGGCTTCACATCTGAGGGTTTACCTGAGTCGAAATCTCCGCTGGTATCTGCCCCTGAATTCCCACTGGCCAGCGCAGACTTTTTCAACCACTTTTCCCAAGGGATATTCCACAAACCACCCGGGCCATTCCAAGGCTCAACGCTTGATCCGCCAGTGTTGACATAGACAACCACATCACCAGGAATGGTCTTGTCGAAAATCCATTTCGCGTCGGCTTCAAACATGTTTGTGCATCCGTGCGATCCGTTGTATCTGCCCAACCGGCTATACGCCCATGGAGCTGTGTGGAGGAACTCACCGGTTGGCGTCAAGCGCGTGTTCCACGGCGCAGGCAATTCATAAAAATCCTCTGGATCGTTGAGTCCGAGCGCCGCGCTGGTGTAGACCTTGTCGGCTTCTTTGGACGTGCTGATCACCTTGACGCCGTTTCGAGTTTCCCAACCAGGGCTGCCGAGGGACACCTTGAACGTCTTTACCTTTTGGTCGTCAACAAAAACGCGCATCTCTTTGGTAGCACCATCAACTCGCGCAATGAGTCTGCGCGCTGTGCGGAAGGAATACGTGGTCGCCAAAGACTTGGAGCCGACGACGTAATCTCCGTCGTACGTGCCGAGCACCGCACGATCGAGAGTCGATGTGATTTCAATGAGTGAGCGACCTGGCCACCAAGACTTCGGTCGGAAGATGACGTTGCGATCATCAATCCAACCCCAAGCCCCAGGCACCTGATACGTGACGCCCTTTGCATTTGTTGCGGTGACCAGAAGATGGCGCTCAACGGCCGCCTTATTTGAAATGGGTTTTGAAAATCGCATCTTTGGAAGCGTGCCGACGCCCAGTTCCTGATCTTTGCTGCGAGATCCGAGTTCATTTCCAGATGCTGTGAAGGTCGCGCTTACCCACGTTCGTGGCGATGGCAAACGAAGTGGCTTATCTCGGTCGACGCCGGCTGGCGGAGCAGGAATACCGGCGATTGGCCCGGCAGCAGCGCTGGGACCGATCGCGTTCAGCGCGCGCAGGTAGACGTCGTACCTACGACCATCTGTCAGACCACCGATGATGCATGCGGATGGGCCCACCACACACTCGGACCAACTCTGCCCGTTCAGGGAGAACTCATGACGAGTCGCGATCTGGATGACCGGCTCAAGAGGCGCATATGTCACAACGAGTTGGCCACGAGTGGCGCCGCCATCCACACCGGTGATCACCGGCGGGGCCGGCACAGTCATGACCGGGGTGACCTCATTTGCCATGGCGACCGGAATTGTTGACGTCAGGGCCACACCCGCAGCCAATACGAGAGCTACAAGGCCATGCATGGGGGAAGTTCTACTCACGCTGCCCACCATACGTCGGGCACCTACCAAGGGACTACTTGGCGGTCCTCCCATAACAAGCCGGTCGGAACCACTTCTCCAGCCAGATTCCGGTCAGGCCTCGTCGCCAGCCACACAATGGTGTCCGCACCCACAGCTGCGGTACGCGGCGCATCAGGGCCACCCATGTCTGTTTGGGTGTGATTCGGGCACATCGCATCGACCAGCACCCCACGCGCTCCCCACTGCAATTCAGCGGCGAGGTTGCGTGTGAGGGCATTCACGCCGGCTTTGCTCACGCGATAGGGGGCAAGGCCACCTGAGGTTCCGGGTCCCGAAAACCTGCCCAGACACGCCGAGACCGTGATTATTCGACCATCACGCCGCTCGATCATGCCTTTGGCGAAGGTGTTGATTGAGTGAAAAGCACCGTCCAGGTTGATTGACATGACTCGGTGCCACTCGTCACTCTCGGTTCGCATTGTCTTGGTCATTCGACCGGACATCACGCCCGCAGAGACCACAAGGATGTCTGGCGCAGCCAAACTTCCGAGCTCCAAGGCGGCACGGGTCACCGCATCGACATCACTCACGTCGGCATGAACTCCGACTGCGTCGATTCCATCTTTTTCGAGTTCCATTGCGGCCGTATGTGCGCGTTCTGGGTCGAGGCCAAGCAGGACGACGGTTGCGCCTCGCAGGCCCAACTCACGGGCGGCGGCAAAGCCGATTCCCCGAGAGCCGCCTGTAATGAGAACCACTTTGCCGTCAACGTCGACTTCACGTTCCACCGTGCTCATGTCGCAAGCGTGCCGTTCCATGGAACATCCCGCATCCGCAATTTATGGGTCAGTCACGCTGCTACTAGGCTGAGTG
>CAIXFB010000112.1 GCA_903918595.1 uncultured Actinomycetes bacterium | reverse complement strand
GCCGTCCATAATCATCGCGCGCAACTTGTGCGGGAAGGTACGCGCATAGGCGTGACCAATCCGCGTGCCGTAACTCATGCCCCAGTAGTTCCACGTCGAGTAGCCAAGCGCCGCACGCAATGCGTCAAGGTCACGAATGACCTGCCACGTGCCTACGTAGGGGGCGGAGTCAGGGTTAGCCGCCAGGCAGGCGGCGTTGTCCGCCCCAATCTGATCTTCAACCTGCTGCCAGTACATCTGCCAGTTCACCGGACCGGTCGGCGGCGGATACTGCGGAACCGGAGCGGAGTATTGGCAACCGGTGATTTTCAGTCCGCTACCCCCAACACCGCGCGGATCCCACCCAACGAAATCGAATTGGGACACGATTTCATCGGGTAGCAATGAGTAGATGGACGGGAACGAATCGATCCCCGACCCACCCGGCCCGCCCGGGTTAAAGGTCAGCCCACCTTTGCCCTGCTTGGACCGCTTCACCCGCACGTCGATGGTCGTCGTTCGACCGTCATTTGGGTTTTGCCAATCCAAGGGCACAGTGAGTTTGGCGCACTGCACCCCAGCAGGCAATGACTTAGGTGGGCATTTGTAATACGACAACTTCGGTTCAAAGGCCGCGGCTGCTGGTGCCACTGGAGCCATGGCACCCGCAAGACCCGCGACCAGCGCCGTCGCGCACACCACACCCGCAAGCGATCGAGCAGTTCCCTTGAGTTTCATGACATCTCCAAATTTATTCATTGGCCATAGCAGGTTCTTTGATCCAAGCCTGAACGGCTGGCTTCCACCGCTCAACGGATGGTCCAATTTCCAGACTTCGGATCGCCTGAATTTCGGGCAGATGAGCATTAGATCCGAGTCGATCACCGAATTGGGCGACCCGGCGGAGTGCGAATGCCTTTGACATAGGGACCTCAGGTAAGGCGCCTTGCGGCGAGTTAGCGCGAGCCTACAAGCAATCTGGGCGAGTGGAAATGAGGCTCCACGATTCGCTACGTCACCAAATTACCCACATGGCATGTAGTAACTCGGGTGCTATCTTTCCAACATGCTGTGGCGAAAATCCACTATCGGTTGCATCGTCTTGGGTTTATGCGCCTCGTTGGCTGGAGCAACGAACGCTTTCGCATTGAATCCGGTGACATCGTCGATTGCCTCCTTCACGCTCATCGCACCGACATCGGAGGTTCCATCGGGCCTGCTGGCTCGCGCGGTCATCGCCTCTGGCGCTGGTTGCCCAATGCTCAGCGGCAGCACGAGTGCAGGGCGAACATTCGCCCTGCCAATGCGACTGAGGTCAAAGCCCGCCCTTGCCGGTGCGGCGTATTCAGCATTAGATGTCTGCGAACGAGGAATCCCGACAGGCACCGATAACGCCATGGTCGGAAGCAGGGTCATCCCCGCGACACTGCCATCCCGGATCAAGCGCATCGCGCTGACCGGTGATAGCGGCTGCCGGATCACATCGCTGGCAGTTCAAAACTGCGCGAACACCAGCGCCTGGCCCCTTGCTCGTATCAGTCGGAATATTGCCAAGGACAAGCCCGACGTCATCATCAACCTCGGCGACTACTTCTACCGGGAGGCGGAGTGCCCCGTCACCGACCAAGGTTTGTGCGCATCAAGTCCGCCCCCTCCCGGCAACCTTCCCGTCACCGGAAGTGCCATGAGTTGGATTGCCGATGCACTCATCCCCATGCAACCGATGTTCGATGCCGCCCCGATACTCATGGCGCGCGGGAACCACGAATCGTGCGCGCGGGGCGGGATTGGTTACTTCCTCTTCTTCAGCCCCCAACGCTCAACTGCCCTGCAGTGCGCACCGTCGATCGTGGACGGGAAAGTTGTGGTGCCGAGCAATGACATCAGCCCAACCTGGAATGCCACCTGGCAAGTAGGCGACAGTGATGCTACGGCTCACACACTCGACATTGAGGTCATTGACTCGGCCTATGGCGGGGACCAGTCGGTTGATTCCTATGCAGCAATTCAGCGGCCAAGCTATGTTGCGGCAGCGAGGCGTGTTGCCAAAGAAAAGCCCGATGAAGCCTGGCTGCTTACTCATCGTCCGATCTTCGGAATGATCTCGACTCAGTACTCCGACGGTCAATCAGTATGGACCTCGCCAAATCAGACAGCCGCATCCCAAGGTCTCCTCGGCGATTTCAATCTCATCCTGTCTTCCCACGTCCACGTTGCCCAAGCGGTCAACATCCCAAACCAGCCGGCCCAACTGGTTATCGGCAACGGCGGAACGCTCCTGGACCCGGCAACTGGATACGAAACGCCGAAATATGGCCCGCTCAGCAACGTCGACGGCTCACCGCTGTCACCACTGGCAACGCCGTACCCGGCTCCGACGAGCACATGGACCGACGTTCGGTTTGGCTACATCATCGCGACACCAGGAACTCAAACAAAATCGTGGTCGCTCGAACATCGAGATGAGCGTGGCAAGCCCTTCGCATCGTGCGCTGTCGCGAATCGATTAGCGAAGTGCCGCACTACTCATTAAAGGATTTCTTGACCTCAGCGACTGCGAGGCTGGACAACTTGGGGAATGTTCCACCTGGCGGAAGAAAGCGCGGCATTATTGCAATCGCGTGCCGGCAGAGGGAGATTTGATGCAGGTCAAGGGTGAGTCGGAGCCTGGGTTGAACTCCGTGGGCAATTTTGATTTCGTGAAGGACGTCTGGCCGTGGGCCTACGAAGATTGTTCAAAAGCAGAGGGATACTCCATCACCGATCCGAGATCGGCCTTGTTCTATTCTCGCCGGGCCGTCGAGGGTTTGGTCAATTTCATCTACGAAATTTCTGATCAGCCAAAGCCTTGGCCGATGGACCTGCGGGGAAAGGAGGACGGAAAGTCATTTCGCTCGCTGGCCGGCGATACGATTTTGAAGAAACTTCGGTTGATTCGTAAGACTGGCAATCTCGCAGTCCATACAAATGATGAAATCCCCCCAACCTTGGCGCCGAAGATCCTTGCCGAACTTTTGCACGTTGTGGTGTGGGCCGCGCTCAGATTTACCGACAACCCCTCAGTGGTTCCAATAAACAAGCAGTTTAATCCCGACGCAGCCAAACAGTATGAGCCTCTACCCCCGGGCGCTGTCCAAGAACTTGCTCAGGAACAGGTTGCACAACCAAGTGAATC
>CAIXFB010000111.1 GCA_903918595.1 uncultured Actinomycetes bacterium | reverse complement strand
GGTGCCGGTCCGCGCGGCCGAACCTCGGGCGATCGCCGGCCCACGCTGCCTGATGGCTGGCTTGATTCGCCTTTCCTTGATGAAGCATCAGCCTGCGAACTCAACCAAGCAGAGCTCTCCGTCAGCGGCGGCTGATCGCACATTTCACGGATGTGGCCCAGGTCACGTTGGCACTGTGGGGCACTTCACTGTTCCGGTGAGTGGGAAATTTGTGATTTCAGGTAGCCACTAAGCGCTTGCATGTAGTCAAGTCAGCTCATGGGAAAAACATCGACGACAACCGCCCTGGTTTTCTCCTTCGGTCAGGGCGATCGCTCGATGGCCGATCTGCTCGGCGGCAAAGGTGCGAACCTTGCAGAGATGAGTCGATTGGGTCTGCCGGTGCCTCCCGGGTTCACCATCACCACCGAGGCATGCCGGGAGTTTCTGGCATCGGGCCAGTGGCCGCAGGGGCTCTCCGAGGAGATGGCTGCACATGTGCACTCACTCGAACAAGCGATTGGTCGCACTCTTGGTGATGGCGCGGATCCTCTTCTGGTGTCGGTGCGGTCTGGTGCGCGATTCTCCATGCCCGGAATGATGGAAACGGTGTTGAACATCGGCTTGAATGATGTCAGCGTTGAGGGTTTGGCGCAGCAATCGGGCGATGAGCGATTCGCGTGGGATTCCTACCGCAGGTTGCTCGCCATGTTTGGCAAGACGGTGCTTGATATTGAGGGCACCGAATTTGAGCACAAGCTCGATGAGGCAAAAGCCACCGCAGGTGTTGCCACCGACATCGAACTGCCGGCATCAGCCTTGAAGACTCTTGTCAATGAATTCAAAACCATCATCAAGAATCACACCCACCAAGATTTTCCCCAAGATCCACAGGAGCAACTCACCCAAGCGGTGCGCGCCGTATTTGCGTCATGGAACACCGATCGCGCCCGCCTCTACCGCCGGCAAGAACACATCGCTGAGGATCTAGGAACTGCAGTCAACGTGCAGGCAATGGTGTTTGGCAACGTAGGTGAGGATTCAGGTACCGGTGTCGCTTTCACTCGCGATCCAGGCTCTGGGGATCCCGGTGTCTATGGGGATTACCTACCTAAAGCTCAGGGTGAAGATGTCGTGGCAGGGATTCGAAATGCATTTCCGCTGGAGGAGTTGCAGCGGCTGAATCCGCCGGCATACAAAGAGTTGATGCAGATCATGACGCAATTGGAGCAGCATTACCGCGATCTGTGCGATATCGAATTTACCGTCGAGCGCGGCAAACTCTGGATGCTGCAAACGCGGGTGGGCAAGCGCACAGCGGGTGCCGCATTCCGGATCGCCACCCAGTTGGTGGACGAAGGACTCATCACGATGGATGAAGCGTTGCTTCGGGTGACGGGTGCGCAGTTGGCGCAGTTGATGTTTCCGCGTTTCGTTGCCGGCTCAGAACATGAACTGCTCGCCACTGGCACGAACGCTTCACCGGGTGCGGCCGTTGGCCATGTGGTCTTTACCTCCGAGGCCGCGGTTGAAGCAGCCGCCAAGGGTGAGCGCGTGATCTTGGTGCGCCGGGAAACCAACCCCGATGATCTAGCCGGGATGGTGGCAGCCGCTGGAATTCTGACCAGCCGTGGCGGCAAAACATCGCACGCGGCAGTGGTCGCTCGCGGGATGGGCAAGACGGCGGTCTGTGGGGCAGAGTCGTTGCGCATTGATAGCCGCGCAAAAACTCTCACCTCCAGAAGTGGTGTGGTGGTATCCGAAGGCGATCTGCTTTCCATCGACGGTACCAGCGGTGAAGTTTTCCTCGGCGAGGTTCCTGTTGAGCCGAGTGCGATTGTTCAGTACTTCGAGGAGGGTCTCGAGATCGCACTCAAGGGTGTGGATCAAGACACCACTGAATTGATTCACGCGGTTGATCGCCTCATGCGCCATGCCGATGAACGACGACGCATGGGAGTGCGCACCAACGCAGATACCGGCCCTGACGCGGCGCGGGCCCGCCGAATGGGTGCTCAGGGAATCGGTCTTTTGCGCACCGAGCACATGTTCCTAGGCGAACGCCGTCAACTCGTAGAGGATTTGATCCTGACCGAGACGCAAGATGAGCGCGACGCGGTATTGGCGGCCCTGCTACCGATGCAGCGGTTGGACTTCATCGAAATCCTTGAAGCGATGGATGGCCTACCTGTCACGATTCGGCTGATCGACCCGCCACTGCACGAGTTTTTGCCCGACCGCACCGAACTTGCGGTGCAGGTGGCTGTTGCTCGTGAACGTGGTGAAGATGTGAGCGGCGACGAGCGAATTCTGCGCGCCGTTAACCGCCTGCATGAAGAGAACCCGATGCTCGGTCTGCGCGGAGTGCGCTTGGGCTTGGTGCTGCCAGGTTTATTCGCCATGCAGGTGCGTGCAATTGCTGAAGCTGCCTGCGAGCGCAAGAAGAATGGTGGCGATCCACGGGCGGAGATCATGATTCCGTTGGTGGGTTCGGTGAAAGAGTTGCAGTTAGCGCGAACTGAAGCAGAACGCGTGATGGCCGAGGTAATCGATGCGGCTGGCTGCGGTTTGCAGTTTCCGATCGGCACGATGATCGAATTGCCCAGAGCCGCCCTGACTGCAGATCAGATTGCAGAGCACGCTGACTTCTTCTCCTTCGGCACGAACGATCTCACTCAAACCACATGGGGCTTTAGTCGTGATGACGTGGAGGCGTCGTTCTTCTCGCCCTATTTTGCTAAGGGCATCTTCTCCGTCTCGCCATTTGAATCCTTGGATGTGGAAGGCGTGGGAGCGATGGTGCGCATGGCTGTGGAGAAGGGCCGGGCTGCCCACCCAGATTTGCACTGCGGGGTGTGTGGTGAGCACGGTGGCGACCCAGCTTCGATCCACTTCTTTGACCAGGTGGGCCTCGATTACGTTTCGTGTTCGCCATTTCGGGTGCCGGTTGCCCGGTTAGAAGCTGGCCGGTCCACTGTCTCATCGGGTACCAGCAGTTCTGACTCCCGCTGAAACGGCAAGTGTCGCGCCCCTGAAACGCGAGTGAAACATGTGACTATTGGGGCGTGGCCCTTCCTTCCCCGGTCAACGGGGCTCCTCGCTCGACTGGCGCCCCCGCCGAGAGTCGGCCACGCTTTTCAACAATCGCTGGCCAAGCACGGCAGCAGCGCGACCATCGAGCTCTTTGGACCGCAGCGCTGACCCTGCTCGCAGGCATGGTGTTCATCTTGCCGGCGGGTGCTGCCCTTCAGGTGGTGCTCACCGCCCAACTGGATGATCGCACCCCCACCCAGGCGATCGTGATGCTCGATCCGGCGCGTGTCTGGGGTGATCCAGAAGCTGCCCGCCAGGCCCGAATGCTGCATGCGAGCGAGCTCTACGCCCAAGGAGTTGCACCGGTGGTGGTGATCACCGGCCCCAGGAGGAACTCAGAACCCGCCCGTGATGCGCTCATCGCCTCGGGAATCCCGGCATCGGATGTGGTGGTGTTCCCCACCGGCTCTGACACCGTTGGCAGCCTCGGCGTGGTTGCCACCGTGATCCGCGATCTGGGCTGGTCCTCCGCAACAATCGTCACCGACCCTGCCCATGCAGCCAGAGCCCAGGTCACCGCTGGCAGGTACGGCATTGATTCACATGTCTCACCCACCGATGCGGGCGGCTCGTCCTCCCTGACCAGTGAGTACGTGGGCCGTGAAGTGCTCGCACTTGTGCGCCACTACCTCTTCACCCAGTGGTCCCTGCCCAACATCGTTCCATCCGCTTAGACCCCGCCTCGTCGTTGGTAAGCGTCGTCGTTAAGTACAGTCACGTGTATGTCTTCGGTTCCTGGCTATAGCGAGCACGACGTTGCCCGGTTGGTAGCCGAACCGGTCAAGGAGACGGTTCGCAGCGACTTTGCCCGAGATCGCGCCCGAGTGCTGCACTCAGTGGGCCTGCGCCGGTTGGCTGCAAAGACTCAGGTCATGGTCTCTGGCGTGCACGATTTCCCGCGCACCCGGCTCACCCACACCCTCGAAGTCGCCCAGATCGCCCGCGAACTCGGCGATTCCCTCGGCTGTGATCCGGACTTGGTCGAAGTAGCCGGGTTGGCGCACGATCTGGGGCACCCGCCATTTGGTCACAACGGTGAAGAAGAGCTCAACAGATTGGCGGCGAGCATCGGCGGATTCGAAGGCAATGCGCAAACCCTGCGCGTGCTCTCCCGGCTCGAGGCGAAGGTTGAAAATGAGCAGGGCCAATCCGTTGGCTTGAACTTGACCCGTGCCAGCTTGGATGCATCGTGCAAATACCCGTGGGGTCGCCGCGAAGGTAATCCAAAGTTTGGCTACTACCCCGATGATGAACCAATCTTCCGTTGGTTGCGTGAAGGTGCACCGGGGGAGCGCACCTGCCTTGAAGAGCAGGTCATGGATTGGTCTGACGATGTTGCCTATTCCGTGCACGATGCCGAGGATGCCGTGCACTCTGGGCTCGTTCACCTCGATGAGTTCACGAACACCGAAACCCAAGACGAACTTGTCGCCATCGCCCACGAGCGCTACCTACCCGATCGTGATCCGGACATGTTGCGGGCCGCGATCGCGCGTTTAACCAAACTTGATTATTGGCCCGGACGTTTCGATGGTTCGATGCGTTCTCTGGTTGAACTCAAACGGTTCACCAGTTACCTGATCGGCCGCTTCAGTGTGAGCGCGCAAATTGCCACCCAGATTGAGTTCGGTGACGCACCGCTCACCCGCTATCAAGCCACGCTGGTAGTGCCCGACGAAGTCCGCGACGAAGTTGCCGTCATGAAAGCCATCGCGGTGAAATACATCATGAATCGTGACGGTGCAGCCATCGAATACACACGCCAACGCGAGATCCTCGCTGAGGTGGTGCACGCACTCGTCCTTGATGAAGGCAGATCGCTAGAAAGTTGGTTGCGCCCCACCTTCGATGCAGCCACAACCGATGGTGAGCGCTTCCGGGTGATCATCGATCAGGTGGCCAGCCTCACTGACTCCAGTGTGGTGAAGTGGCACGAGAAGTTGGTGCGTAAGTAGTTAGCGCTTCATCACGATGATCGTCAACTTAGACACCTTGCCAACTTCGCCGCCGGGTGATGTTTCGATGATGTCGACCACTGCCGTGCCGCGCCTGAGCGCTTCGATCGACCACACGGTGGTGCCGGGCACGCCGACCATGCCATCAGCCGATGCTGGGGCTGAGTAGGCGCCTTCAAACACCTTGATGGCCTTCTTGGTGCCCTTGACCTTGGTTGTCCAGGTGTATCCGGTGGTGCGATTGGTAGAAAGTGAGAGCAGGATCGACTCGCCGGGGATCAGACGCACCTGCGCGGGGAGTTCGGTCACCACGAGGGTGGGGTTCTTGGCGGCGTGCGCTACTCCACTGAGCCCAAGGGCGCTAGAGGCGAGCACAACGGTGGCAAGGGCAGCAGTGATCCGAATAAGTGTGCGCATGGGTTCAGTATGCGGTGAGTTCGGCGACGATGTCGATAAGTGAGTCGATTTCAGCCTGTGTGTTGTACGCGTGTGGGGAAATTCGCACCAAGCCGGAGATACCTGCCGCGTCAAAGGCATCGCGGGAATAGTCCGGGGTGGACAGGCTCACGTTCACCCCGCGCGCCTTGATCGCCGGCGCTAATTCAGCCGCGGGCATGTGATCGTGCGTGATGGTCACGATGCCACTGCGCTCGGCAGCGGTAGCACCGCCATCGCGCACCACAATCCCGGGAAGCGCAGCTAGCCCGGTGCGCGCGTACTCAGCGAGTGCACTGATGCGCTCGCGCAGAAGCGGCATGCCACAAGCAAGTGCGTAGTCGATTGCTGCACCCATCCCCAAGATGGCCGCGTAGGACTTTTCCCACGATTCATAACGACGCCCACCGGTTGCCACTTCATATCCACCAGGGATCCAGGTTGCTCCGTGCAAATCAAGCGGGAAAGGTTCAAGTTCAGTGAGCGCGCGGTCGGAGGAATACAAGAACCCGGTGCCGCGTGGACCGCGTAAGAACTTGCGCCCGGTTGCAGAAAGAAAGTCTGCGCCGATTGCAGGTGCATCAACCTCGAGTTGTCCCACCGACTGGCAGGCATCAAGCACGTACCAAGCACCGGAACCCGAAGTGCGAATCGCAGCACCGATCGCAGCGGCGTCGTTGATCAATCCGTTTTGTGAAGGGCAGTGGTTGATCAGTACTGCTGCAACAGAGGAATTCAGCATTCCGGCAAGAGCATTCACATCAACGAGACCTGCAGCATCGCTGGGGATCACTTCGACCACGGCTTGGTGGTGGCGCGCCATCTGCATGGCTGGGATCACATTCGATGCGTACTCAGCTCCGGAGATCAAGATTCGTGATCCGGCCGGGATCTGACCGGAGTGCACGAGGGCTGCAAACCCGCGGTCCCAGGCTGAGGTGGCCGATTCAACGAGTGAGATCTGATCGGGACGTGAGTGCAACAGCGCTGCCACTGAGGGGTAGACCGCATCGATCTGCGCCTGGGCAGCGGCATGAGCCTCGTATCCGCCGATCTCCTCCTCGAGGCGCAGATGCTCGACCATGGTGTCGACCACGATGGAGGGGGGCAAGGCTGAGCCGGCGTTGTTGAGGTGGTTCACCCGAGCAGAACCAGGGGTGTCAGCACGGAGTCGGTCAACATCGAGGGCAGCGGTGGGCATGGCCCCTATCCAACCGCACTTACACTCACTCCATGGCTGGACGGATCATGGATGAAGACATCGCCGCCGTCCGTGAGCGCGCCCGGATCGATGAAGTGGTCCGGGAGTACGTCACGTTGA
Source organism: uncultured Actinomycetes bacterium (assembly GCA_903918595.1). Lineage (GTDB taxonomy): Bacteria > Actinomycetota > Actinomycetes > S36-B12 > S36-B12 > CAIXFB01. Next base: position 2,382 of record CAIXFB010000111.1, on the reverse strand, counting down.
AGTCTGCCGGCGGTGGCTCCATGAAGGGTCTGTGCCCTTTCCATGACGAGCGCAGTCCGTCTTTTCACGTGACCCCCAGTAAAGGCATGTGGTACTGCTTCGGTTGCGGTGAGGGCGGCGACGTTCTGGGATTTGTGCAAAAGATCGACCATCTTTCCTTCGCTGAAGCCGTCGAGAAGTTGGCTGGCAAAGCGGGCGTGCAACTGCGCTATACCGAGGGCGGCGCTGGGGTTGGCCGCCAGCAGGGTCAGCGCACGCGTTTAGTTGATGCCCATAAAGCCGCTGCGAAGTACTACCTCGAACAACTCACCACGCCTGATGCCCAGATCGGTCGTGACTTCCTCACCAGCCGCGGTTTTGATGCAGCCGCTGCCCTGCACTTCGGAGTGGGTTATGCCCCCAAATCATGGGATGCGCTCACCAAGCACCTGCGCTCGTTGGGATTCACAGATCAAGAACTCCTTGCGGGCGGGCTAGTCAGCCAAGGCAACCGCGGGATCTACGACCGCTTCCGTGGCCGGCTGGTCTGGCCGATCCGTGACCTCGGGGGAGAGGTGATCGGTTTCGGTGCCCGGAAGTTATTCGACGACGACGAAGGCCCGAAGTACCTCAACACCCCCGAGACACCTATTTATAAGAAGTCCCAGGTGCTCTACGGCATCGATCTGAGCCGCAAAGACATCTCAAAGGCGCAGCAGGCGGTGATTGTTGAGGGCTATACCGACGTGATGGCGTGCCATCTGGCTGGTGTGACGAACGCGGTAGCCACCTGCGGCACCGCATTCGGTGCCGAACACATCAAGGTGCTCCGCAGACTGCTCATGGACGACGACAAAATGAAGGGCAACGTCGTCTTCACATTCGATGGTGATGCCGCTGGTCAAAAGGCAGCGCTGCGCGCTTTTGAAGAAGACCAGAAATTTGTCTCGCAAACATTTGTTGCTGTCGAGCAGTCCGGGCTCGATCCATGCGATCTACGTTTGCAGCAGGGCGATGTTGCGGTTCGTGCACTCGTTGAAAACCGAGTGCCGTTGTTCGAGTTCGCGATCAAGTCCGCGCTCGCAACGTACGACCTAGATTCAGCTGAAGGCCGGATCAACGGTCTGCGTGATGCGGCTCCGATGGTTGCCAAGATCCGCGATTCTGCGTTGCGCCCGGAATACACCCGCCGTCTTGCTGGCTGGCTTGGCATGGATGTGGAGACCGTGGCCCAAGCCGTAGGTGGTGGCAAGGGTGGCAGCAACGGTGGGGGTAGAGGTGCAGGCACGTCCGCGCAACGCCCAGCACCGCGCACGGTCACCAACCAAACGCTCGCTGTTGAACGTGAAGCACTCAAAGGCGTTCTGCAGCGGCCCACTGACGCAGCGGATTGGTATGCAACGGTTGAGGATGCCGCCTATTCCCACCCCAGCGCGATTGCGGTGCATCACGCGATCATGGCCGCGGGCGGACCGGCTGAAGCAAAGTCAATGAGTGCCATGCTGTGGATCGATGCGGTGCTCGATCAAGCAGAAGACGATGAAGTCAGGCGTTTGATCCGGGAGCTGTGTGTTGAGCCGATGCCTGCTGATGAAAGTGGGGGAGCGGCGTATGTGACCGGCGTTATCTCCCGCCTACTCGAACTCGATTCGACCCGTCGGATTGATGAGTTGAAGAGCCGCGTTCAGCGCGCTGATGAACAAGAACAACCGCAACTCTTTGCTGACCTGATGGCTCTCGAGGAGTACCGGCGCATGCTGCGCACTCAGGCCCAAGGGACCGCCTGATGTTTGGTCGGTTGCCCAAAGAGCAATCACAAGCAGTAGGAGTACGTCGCGGTGAAAAAATAATTGCATGGGCCATGGGAGCCACTCATGCGGTCGTCGCCACCGATCAGGCTCTCTATCTCGACGAATCAACCCGACTCACCTGGAGCCAGATCACCAAGGCCACCTGGGAGGAGCCTTTTCTCGATCTCGTCATTGAAGGCAATGCAACGAACGCGGCGATCCCACCGCGCATCCGAAAGCAACTCGATGATGCCCGGGATCTGCCCAGAGCAGTCAATGCAAAAGTGACCGAGAGCGTGGTCATCTCCGAGCGCATCGAGCTCGATACTGGCGTCATCGCCCAGTTCATCGCCCGCCGCGATGGCGATGCGATCAGTTGGTCCGTGGTCTTCGAGTCTGGCGTGGATCCGCAGGATCCGAGCCTGCGTGCCAGCGCCGATCGGGCGCTCACTGAACTGCGAGCCGCCCTCGGCATCTAGGCCCAGTCGAGCATTGCTAGTCTTTGCCGGCGAACAGACGGTCCCCCATAGCTCAATTGGCAGAGCATTCGACTGTTAATCGAAGGGTTTCTGGTTCGAGTCCAGATGGGGGAGCGCGAGCAGTAATGAAAGCG
>CAIXFB010000110.1 GCA_903918595.1 uncultured Actinomycetes bacterium | reverse complement strand
GGTGGGATTTCACGCGCCGGCTTCGCGGGTTCTCACTATGTCGGCGGTGTGTGATCCCACGCCTATACGAATGGCATCCCATAGGTCAACCTCAGTGTCGACATCCCGATGTAGTTGCGCGCTCCAGAGCGAGCCCGGCTTCGCATCGATCTCGAGCGCACCTGAGGCGCGATGAGCGGCTCTCGATCGTTCGCCAAAGTGGGTAGTGATGGGATTGCCTGATCGCGAGAACCACATTGTTGAGCCAGTTCCGGCTTCATCGGCTACGAAGGCGCGGTCAGCGAGCGCAGCCTGTTCCAGTGCGCTGCTGAGTGCATCAGCGGAGAGGCAGGGCATATCTCCCAGGATCACGGCAATGGCATGGCCTGGCAGTTCATCCAGGGCAGCTTGGGCCACTGCTTGATTGATTCCTTGTGGAGCCGACTCGATGGTCACGGAGCAGTTTTGGGATGCAGCGACTTCAGCAACGTAGGCGTCTGCCGTAACAATGCGTATCTGGCCAATAACGGGGGTTGCGTGAGCTGCCGAAATCACATCCAGCAAAAAGGACTGCGCAAAAATTGGGCCGAACGGGAGCCTGGATTTTGCGGAATTGAATGGTTTCATCGGGATTATCACGGACCATTCGGCGGAAGCCACCGCCCCATTCAATACCCAAGGGTGCCATCAGTTGCGTTCGCCCTCGTGAAAGATGGCCACAGTTTCTTTTTGCATGGCAATTCGTAGCTAGATAGATAGTCTGACGAGGTGTCGTCATCAACCCGGGTCCGCCGACGTTGGCCACTTGGCTGGGGGTTCCGGCTTGCCGTTGCCTTGTTGTGGACACCCATGATGTTGCTGACCAAGAGGGATTGGCGAGGCGCTGAAAAACTAGAAGCTGATGGTGCCGGGATCATCGTCGTGACGAACCACATTTCTTGGTTTGACCCACTGACGATCGCTCTGGTTCTGTGGAATTCGGACCGTCCCCCGAGATTCCTGGCAAAAGAGTCAGTGTTTCGGGTTCCTGTTGTGGGTGCCGTGATTACCAGCGCGGGCCAGATCAAGGTATACCGAGAAACCGCTAACGCTATTGATGCTGTGCGTGATGCCATATCGGCCGTCGAAGCGGGGGAATGCGTCGTCGTTTACCCGGAAGGGACCATAACCCGTGACCCAGATCTGTGGCCGATGGAGGGTAAGACCGGGGCAGCCCGAATAGCTCTTGCCACAGGGAGACCTGTATTCCCAGTAGCGATGTGGGGACCTCAAGAAGTCATGCGCCCCTACCGCAAGGAGTTCCGTATTTTTCCCAGGAAAACCATGCGGGTTCGGGTCGGCGACCCTGTTGATCTCTCAGCCTTTGCCGGACGCGAGTTGGATGCAGATACTCTGCATGCAGCCTCCGATCGCATTATGGACGCGTTGACCGCTGAGCTTGTGGAGATCCGCAAAGCGTCTGCCCCAACGCACCGGTTCGCGATGGAGCGCAAGACCACCACAGATACGACCAACACCGAAGGGGAACAAACCTGATGCAGGTCGCCATGATGGGGAGCGGCTCCTGGGGAACAGCCTGTGCCATGGTGCTAGCGGATGCCGGAAACAGCGTCACGATTTGGGGTCGAGATCGCGCAGTGGTCGACGACATCAATCTGCACCATCGCAATCGGGTGTATCACCCAGGAGTGCAACTTCCTGATTCAGTGACAGCAACGCTGAACGCGAGTGAGGCAATCGAAGCAGCGGAGCTGCTCGTCCTAGCTCTCCCATCGCAGGTGGTTCGTGCCCATCTCGAGGGTTGGCACTCATACGTGAGCAGCCAGGTGAACTTCATGAGCCTCATTAAAGGCATAGAACTGAACACCAGTTTGCGAATGAGCCAGGTCATCGAGCAGGTGACGGGTGCTGATTCCTCCCGAGTTTCGGTGCTTTCAGGACCCAACCTTGCGAAGGAAATTGCTGAACACCAGCCCACGGCCACCACGATTGCGTGTATAGATGAAGATCAGGCGAAACGCATGCAGGCGACCTTCATGACCGACTATTTCCGTCCGTACTGGACCTCGGACGTCGTGGGTACCGAAATAGGCGGTGCGGTGAAGAATGTGATCGCGCTAGCAAATGGCATCGCAGTGGGCATGGGATTGGGTGAAAATACCCAGGCATCATTGATGACTCGAGGATTGGCCGAGATGGCAAGACTTGGAGTGGCTCTCGGCGCTGATCCACTCACCTTCCAAGGATTAGCCGGTATCGGCGATCTCGTTGCCACCTGCCAGTCGCCACTTTCACGCAACCGCTCGTTTGGTGAAAGCCTTGGCCGCGGTTTAACTGTTGAAGAGACCATCAAGATCACCCAGCAAACATGTGAGGCGTATCGGAGCGCTCAGCCAATCATTGATCTTGCGCATCAGCACGGAGTCACGATGCCGATCACCGAGCAAGTGGTGCAGGTGTTGCATTTTGGGCGCTCACCACGCGAGCTCGTGCGCGCCTTCATGACTCGCGATATCAAGGCAGAAACTGAAGGGGTTGGCGCTTAGCTAGCTGTGTGCCCGAGTGAGCGCCTGCTGCAGATCGATTCGCAGATCAGATTCGTGCTCAATGCCAAATGAAAGCCTGATCAGTGAATCGGGGACCCGCGGACTTTCTAGCGGCCAACGTCGGCGTCGCTCGAGCAATGACTCCACACCACCAAGACTCGTTGCGTGTGTCCACACCTGAACGGATTCGCAGACCCGTTGAGCAGCATCTGCACCGCCAACAACCTCGATCGCTGCCATGGTGCCAAACCCTGGATATCGAACTTTGGTGATGGCTGGATGAGTGCTGATGGCTTGGGTGATGGCAATCGCGTTTGATTGGGCTCGTTCGACTCGCAGGCCAAGCGTTCGCAAGCCTCGGAGTGCGAGATAGCAATCAAATGCACTCGGAGCCGCACCTAAAAGGACTCGTCGGACGCGTAATTTCTCAGCCAACTCTGCATTACGGGTGACCAAGGCTCCCATCAAGAGGTCGGAGTGGCCACTGATGGATTTAGTCACGCTGTGTAAGACCACATCTACGCCCCATTCAAGAGGTCGTTGAAGGATCGGCGTGGCAAAGGTGTTGTCCACTACGGTGAAGACGCCTTTGCTGCGGGCTTCGGGAATCACAACATCAAGTTCGGCGACGTCGAGCATCGGGTTAGTAGGCGATTCCAACCACAGGACGTGCGCACCATCGAGTGCCGTGAGCACTCCTTCGGTGTCGTGCGCATCGACTATGCAAAGGTCAATCGCACCGCGCTCGTCTAGTTCGCGCAGGCGTACGGCAACTCCGGTGTACGCCGCACTGGGTGCAACGACCTTCACTCCCACCGGCCAGATATCAAACACCGCGTTGGCAGCGGCCATCCCGGAGGAGAAAGCGATCGCTATTCCGCCTTCAACTTCACCAAGTGCTTCCTCGAACGCTGCGGTGGTGGGAGCCCCTTCGCGGGCATACTCGAATGGGCCACCGGCGTGAAGGGCAGAAACCGGAACTATCGGGGCGTTCAATGGCGCATCGGGTTCGCGAGCTGGCCGTCCGGCAGCGACGACCCGGGTGAGTAAGTGCCGCGCCTGCGGCTCTGCATCGGACATGGGCGCGAGACTAGCTGGTGGTGCGTTCACAGGGGAGCGCCCACGGGGTACGGTCATGACTATGAGTCGTGTTCGGGTATGCGTGCTTTTCGGAGGGCGTAGTTCAGAGCATGAGATTTCATGTATTAGTGCAGGTGGTGTTGTGGCTGCCTTGGATCCACTTCGCTACGAAGTCATAGCTGTAGGCATCACGAAGTCTGGTCGGTGGATTTTGTATCCGGATGATGCGACCAGCCTGGCGATCGTCGATGGGATTTTGCCGGAGGTTCCAGAAAGCGCAGTTTCCGTTCAGCTCTCCGTCGACCCCACGTCACCCGGGCTGCTCGTGGGTGGTGAGTCCCGGGCCCTGGACGTTGTATTTCCGGTGCTCCATGGGCCATGGGGAGAAGATGGGACGGTCCAGGGACTTATGGAGCTGGCTGGCGTTCCGTATGTCGGTTCGGGGGTGTTGGCGAGCGCCGCAGCAATGGACAAGCCGGTCACGAAAACCTTGCTGTCAGCAGCCGGCCTCGAGGTGGGTACGTGGGTGACAGTGCCTGCAAGTGAGTCTGCTGGTGCGGCTGCTGATCGTGTGATTGCAGAACTTTCGCTACCGGTATTTGTTAAGCCAGCCAGAGCAGGCTCCTCGCGCGGAATCACGAAAGCCACTGTGAAGGCTGACGTCATCAGCGCAATCGAGCAAGCGCGGAAACATGATCCGAAGGTGATCGTGGAGTCTGCGGTTGTGGGCGCCCGGGAAATTGAATGCGGGGTCTTGGTTGATGATGCGGGGAGACCAAGGGTGAGTGTGTGTGCCGAAATCAAGGTCGCACCCGGGTTTGAGTACTACGACTTCGATGCGAAGTATTTGAGCGATGGCGCTGAGCTCATTGTGCCGGCGGCATTAAGCGATGATGAAATTGCCGCAGTGCAGCGAGCTGCGGTGGAGGCGTTCGTGGCACTTGGCTGTGAGGGCCTGGCTCGCGTTGATTTCTTCCTCACCCACGACGGAAAGCTGATCGTGAACGAGGTAAACACCATGCCGGGGTTCACACCCATCTCCATGTTTCCACAGATGTTCCAGGCGAGCGGCATGACGTATCCCGACATCGTTGACGCGCTGATTGCAGATGCGCTTAGGCGTGGGTCGGGTTTGCGCCCATCCCCTTGATTCCGGCAACGATAAATCTGGTTGCTACGTCAATCTCGTGTGCCGGATCAGCGCCTGGCGGCACTCGTCGCGCAGCTGCCTCGACCACTCCCTGAACAAATCGAGTGGTCAGATCTGATTCGCCACCACCGAGCTCGTGAACTGCGTCGGCAAGTGGAGCGGCGAGAGCGGCATGCAACGCACCAAGTTGGGCGCGCACGGATGTGGGCAAAGTTTCGGCGCTGAGTACCGCGATCATCTCGTGGCTTCCTTCAGCAATGAGCCGAAGGGAGACCTCGACGTATGTTCGAACTTTCTCCTCAGGTCCAATGGCCTGGGCTAAAGCATCGGTGACGTCGTGGGTCCAGAGAACCATTCTTTCCATCAGGACGGCGCCAAGCAGGTCTTCCGTACTGGCGAAGTATTCGTAGACGGCTGGTCGAGACAGTCCGGCTCGAGAAGCGACCGCCGCCATCGTCACTGCACGTGGCCCACCTGTACTGAGCAAGTCATGGCCGGCCTCAAGGAGGGATAACTTGCGCAGATCGCGGTGTTGCGCGAGCGTCGGCGCTTCAATGCGGGGCATGGCCTCATCCTCGCATAGCCTGCAGGAGCCTGCATTCGCCGCAAAGGAGAGCCGTCATGGAAGAGCCTGGAACCGGAACCCTCGCCGAGTTAGGAGAATTCGGGCTCATTGAGCGAATCATCGATCAGGACAGCCTGACAGACGCCATCGTGGTCGGTCCTGGAGATGACACCGCTGTGGTCAGAATGTCTGGTGAGGTACTGATCACCACCGACATGCTGGTCGAGGGCGTTCATTTTCGGCAGGACTGGTCAAGTGCCATTGACGTGGGCCGTCGTGCAGCAGCTGCATCACTTGCCGACATCGCTGCCATGGGTGGTTCGACAAGGGCCCTTGTGGTCTCGTTCGGAGCACCGTCGAGCACGCCCAGCGCGTGGGCGGTGGCGTGCGCAGCCGGGGTCAGGGAAGAGGCTGCACGTGCGGGGGCCTGTGTGGCTGGCGGGGATGTGGTGTCATCGCCTGGGATCGTGGTGAATGTCACTGCCATTGGTGATGCCCCGGTGGGCGGTGCTGTGTTGCGGTCCGGAGCCAAAGCTGGGGATGTGCTCGCAATCTGTGGTCGCTTTGGTTGGGCTGCGGCAGGCCTTGCCGTCCTTTCGAGAGGATTTAAGTCACCGAGGGTCCTCGTCGATGCACACCGATTCCCGGAGGTGAACTATTCGGCAGGGGTGGTCGCTGCGAAAGGAGCCTCAGCGATGATTGATGTCAGCGACGGGTTGATCGCTGATGCAGGTCATATTGCGGATGCCTCGGGCGTCACAGTGGATATTGATGCCGCATCGTGGGAGATCCCCGACGCCCTGTCCGCTGCCGCTGCCGCGTACAACGTAGATCCGCGCGTGTGGATGTTGACCGGGGGAGATGACCACGCTCTGCTCGCAACGTTCAGCGCGCGAAAAAAACTGCCCGAGGGATTTGTTCGAATCGGCAGTGTGATCGACAGAGCCGAGTCAGCGGTTCTCGTGAATGGTCAAGATTTCGACGCTGGGAGCGGGTACGAACATTTCAAGCGTTAAGCGCGCGCTACTTTGCCGGCCTTGATGCAGGAGGTGCACACGTTCATCCGCTTGGGTGTGCGACCGACCAGTGCACGGACGGTCTGGATGTTCGGATTCCAACGACGCTTGGTGCGGCGATGGGAGTGGGAGATGCTGTGCCCGAAGCTTGGGCCCTTGCCGCATACGTCGCAATTGGCAGCCACGGGAAATCTCCTTCAGATTGGGAATCGGGGCCTGGTTTTCGCCCTCGAACGCCCAAGGTTAAACCAGATGCCTCCCGGACCTCAAATCGAGGGGTAGCGTCGCGCTTTCAGAGGGGAGGTCATCGTTGAATGAATCGAGCTCGGCAGGTCCACCAGCAGGACTATCAGCCGACAACATTCGGGACTGGGCTCGGGCTGCCCGAGAGGCTCTGATCAGGTCTCGGGTGGAGATAGACGCCCTCAACGTCTTTCCGGTGCCCGACGGCGACACCGGGACCAACCTGTGTCTGACCATGGAGGCGGCCTGCGCTGAACTCGATAACAGCGCGGTCCACCCCAAAACCGCCGGCGAGGCTGCATCGGTACTCGCCCGAGGGGCTCTGCTCGGGGCACGGGGAAACTCCGGGGTCATTTTGTCGCAAATCCTGAGGGGGATGGGGATAACTCTGGTTGGGGCATCGGACCGGGGCGCGCATGCAGTCGCCCGCGCATTTAGGGCGGGCGCTGATGAGGCCTATCGGTCGGTGGCGCGGCCGGTTGAAGGCACGATTCTCACCGTTGCAAGAGCTGCCGCTGATGCTGCCGAAAATCTGGTGAAGTCGATTCCAGGTGAACCCGATGTAGCAAGGGTTGTAGGTGCAGCAGCAGAGGGTGCGCGAGCCGCACTACTCCGAACCCCGGCAATGCTTGAGGTACTCAGGCAAGCAGGTGTTGTCGATGCTGGCGGTCGAGGTCTGGTGGAGGTCTATGACGCGTTGTTCAGAGTTCTCTCAGGTGAGTCAATTGAGGACTTTGACATGAGTGAATCGCCGATGAACGTTGTGCCGCAACCGATAGCAATGCCAAGTGATACACCTGATTTTGAAGTGATGTACCTGCTTGAAGCGCCCGATGATCGCATTGACGCACTGAGAGCCGCACTCGATGCGCGCGGCGACAGTGTGGTGATTGTGGGAGGTGATGGCCTGTGGAATGTGCACGTTCATGCTGATGATGCAGGAGCCTGTATTGAAGATGGCCTCGCCGCGGGACGTCCGCATCGTATTCAAGTGAACTCTTTACATGCGAGGCCTACCTCACGGAGTAATCGGCAACTGGTGATGGTCACGCACGGATCAGGCATCACCGACTTAGTGACTGTAGCTGGTGTGAACTGTGTTCCCGCGCAGTCACGAACTCGGCCATCGGTGACCGAAATTTTGTCCGCGGTTCATGCTTCACACAGTCCCGAAGTGGTGTTGTTGCCCAGTGATCGGGACAACCAAGGAACAGCAGAAATCGCCGCAGAGCAACTTCGAGCAACTGGCGTTCGAGTGGCCATCGTACCGACAAGATCAGTGGTGCAGTCCCTTGCGGCAATTGCAGTGCATGATCCCGAGCGCACTTTCGATGACGACCTCGTCACGATGACGCGTGCGGCTGGTGCCACGCGCTACGGCGCGGTGACGATTGCGGAACGGGCCGCATTGACCAGCGCGGGGCAGTGCGCAGTTGGGGATGTCCTTGGCCTACTGGACGGTGACATCGTGCAGATTGGGCATGCTGTCTTGGAAGTTGCTCGAGGTGTGTGTGATCGACTCGTAGCTGGTGGTGGAGAGTTGATCACCATTGTTTCGGGTGTCGACGCTGATCCAACCGAAGTGGAAATGCTCATCGCATGGCTCGAATCCTCTAACCCCGGACTCGATGTGGTTCATCATGACGGCGGTCAACCCTTGTGGCCAATCATCGTCGGAGTCGAGTGAGATGAACATCGACTTCTTTGAGACCCCATTGAAGTCACTCGTTGGGGGGAAAACGGCCACAGCCCTTGTCTCATCGTTGGGAATCGTCACCGCGGAGGACCTGCTGCGGCATTACCCACGCAGATATGCCGAGCGTGGGCAGCTCACGAATTTGCGCGAGTTAATCGATGGTGAAAGTGCCACGGTCGTCGCAGAAATCAAATCAGTGACCTCGCGCTCTATGGCGGCTAAGCGGGGATCGATTCTCGAAGTGATCGTGACGGATGGTGCATCGGAAATCTCAATCACTTTTTTCAACCAGAAATGGCGTGAGCGAGATCTTCGGACGGGTCGGAAGGGACTTTTTGCGGGCCAGGTATCTACATACCGAGGGCGACGGCAATTAGCCCATCCACACTTCGAACTGTTTCCCGACGGAGTGGATGATGATCCACTCGCCGTTGCCGCCTACGCGGGTGCGATTCTTCCTATTTATGCTGCCTCGTCAAAGACAACTTCATGGAGCATTGCTGCGGCAGTTCGCATCTTGCTTGACACCATGCCGGAATTGATCGATCCCATTCCCGCGGAAGTGCGCGAAAAGAGCGGTTTGCTTTCCCTGAATTCTGCGTTGCGCATGATTCACACTCCGCAGACTCATGAGGAAATTAGTGCATCGAGGCGCACTCTGGCTTTCCATGAAGCTTTTGATTTGCAAGGCGTACTACTTCTTCGCCGATCGAGAATGGCTGCGTTGACCGCACAGTCCAGGACAGCAACCGATGCAGGGCTGCGCGCAGACCTAGATGCCCGATTGCCGTATGTGCTCACGTCTGGGCAGGTGCGAGTTTGTGAAGAGATCGCTCTTGACCTCTCTGGCACCCGACCGATGCATCGACTTTTGCAGGGCGATGTTGGAAGCGGCAAGACGCTAGTCGCCGTGCGCGCAATGCTTGATGTCATTGATGCGGGAGGCCAGGCGGTTTTGCTTGCGCCCACAGAGGTGCTCGCCACCCAACATCATCGCTCGATCACGAGTCTGTTGGGCCCAATTGCTGAGCGGGGAATGCTGGGCGGTGCCCAGCGCGCTACCAAAATTGTTTTGCTCACCGGATCACTGCGCACGGCAGAACGCAGGGCCGCACTTCTTGACATCATCAGTGGCGAAGCAGGGATCATCATCGGAACGCACTCTGTGATCCAGGATTCAGTCGAGTTTCATGATCTGGCACTCGCTGTCATCGACGAACAACATCGATTTGGGGTGGAGCAGCGAGCGGTACTTGCGTCAAAAGGCACTGGGGAATTCCGGCCACACATGTTGGTGATGACGGCAACTCCGATACCGCGAACCATTGCGCTCACTGCTTTTGGCGATTTAGATGTGTCGACCCTTGATGAATTGCCAGCCGGACGCTCTCCCATCACAACTCATATCGTCAACCCACAACAGTCAGCTACCTTGTATGCGCGAGTGTGGGAGCGGGTGGAGGAGGAAGTGGCGCTGGGTCACCGAGTCTTCATCGTGTGTCCCAGGATTGACGATGAAGATGCTGATTCGGAAAACTTCGACGACGACTCATCGAGGCCGATGGCAAGCGTGCTCGGACTCGCCAAGGAATTGACTGAACGATTACCGAATGTCACCTTTGGCGTCATGCACGGCCGGATGTCGGCAGAGGAAAAAGATGATGCGATGCAGAGATTCAGCGATCCGGCCAGCAAGACCCCAATTCAGGCTCTGGTGTCTACGACGGTTATCGAAGTGGGAGTAGATGTTCCAGTTGCAACCATGATGGTGATCATGGACGCGGAAAGGTTTGGCATGTCTGCACTGCATCAATTGCGCGGCAGAGTAGGGCGAGGGGGGCTACCCGGCTTGTGTTTGTTGGTGAGCAACTCTGAATCCGGATCGCCAGGCCATGCCCGGCTTAGCGCGGTGGCCGCAACGACAGATGGTTTCGAGCTAGCGCAAATTGATCTCGAACTCCGTCGTGAAGGTGACGTACTGGGTAGCAGTCAATCTGGGCTCCGCACCTCACTTCGTTTGCTGCAAGTGGTGCGAGACGCTGAACTTATTGAAGAAGCCCGAAGCGTGGTCTTGGAGATACTTGCAGATGACCCTGAGTTGACCCAACATCCTGATTTGCTGGCCAGACTCAACGAACTAGATACCGATCAAACGTCATTTCTGGAGAAG
>CAIXFB010000109.1 GCA_903918595.1 uncultured Actinomycetes bacterium | reverse complement strand
TGGCAACTTTTGATGAAAAAGACACCACATGCTGTTACGCCCTGCAAGACAAAGTGTGGGTGCAAGATCCTGCGGGCGCACCGTGGGAGATCTACACGGTGAAAGACGATGACCCGAGCAATGCGACTCCTCCGGGTGTTTCGCTTTCCATCATGGAAAGTGCTGAATCGGGTTCGGCCTGTTGCGCGCAAACTCCACTCACAGCAACCATCTAGAGGGGAATCAGCATTATGGAGAAGCCGTCAGTGCTCTTTGTGTGCGTGCACAATGCCGGTCGCTCGCAAATGGCCGCTGCCTACCTCATGCACTTGGCTGGCGATCGGGTCGAGGTTCGATCTGCTGGATCTGCCCCCGCAGATCAGGTGAACCCTGCAGCTGTCGCGGCGATGGCTGAAGAAGGCATCGATATCTCAGCCGAGGTGCCAAAGGTGCTCACCCTCGATGCGGTGCGTGAATCCGATGTGGTCATCACGATGGGATGTGGCGACACCTGCCCCGTATACCCAGGCAAGCGGTACGAGGACTGGGCTCTCGAAGATCCAGCAGGACAGGGAGTGGATTCAGTCCGGCCAATTCGCGATGAGATTCGCGGCAGAATCGAAGCCCTGATCAACGAGATTGCTCCTGTCGCATGAGCAAGACCACTTCAGATGATGCCGCGGTGCTCGCTCGATTGAGCACCCTCGATCGCTTCTTGCCCGTATGGATTCTCATCGCAATGGCAGCGGGGCTCCTGCTCGGCAGATTTGTTCCCTCGGTGCAAGGTGCCCTCGATGCTGTTCAGATTGATGGCACGTCGTTGCCGATCGCGTTGGGTTTGCTTCTGATGATGTATCCGGTACTCGCTCGGGTGCGCTATGAAGATATGAGCAGGGTCACCGGGGATCGTCGTTTGTTGTGGCTCTCGCTCGTACTGAACTGGCTCATCGGGCCACTGCTGATGTTCAGCCTTGCCTGGCTATTCCTCGCGGAGTACCCAGCTCTGCGCACCGGTCTCATCGTGATTGGTCTAGCCCGATGCATCGCGATGGTGCTCATCTGGAATGACCTTGCCTGCGGAGATCGCGAAGCGGGTGCGCTGCTGGTTGCGATCAACTCGATATTTCAAATCGTTGCCTACGCACTTCTCGGCACGTTCTACCTCACGATCCTGCCGGGCTGGCTGGGTCTTGATACCCAAGATGTGCAGTTCTCGACTTGGGACATCACCAAAGCTGTACTGATCTTCTTGGGGATTCCGCTCGTCGCTGGTTACTTGACTCGACGAGTTGGCCTTCGGGTCAAGGGCAGGCAGTGGTACGACGACAAGTTCGCCCCACGAATCGCACCGTTTGCCCTGTATGGGCTGCTCTTCACGATCGTGGTCATGTTTGCGTTACAGGGTGAGGCCATCACCGGCGACCCGGCATCGGTTGTCCGGATCGCGATTCCACTGCTCGTGTATTTCGCCATCATGTGGGGGGTCTCCTTCGCCGCCGGAGCAGGCGCAGGCCTGGGGTATCCGAAGACCACCACGCTCGCTTTCACCGCTGCCGGCAACAATTTTGAGCTTGCGATCGCTGTGAGTATCGGGGTGTGGGGGGTCACCTCAGGGGAGGCGCTGACCGGGGTGATCGGACCGCTGATTGAGGTGCCTGCGCTGGTTGCGCTGGTGTACGTCTCGCTATGGCTGAGGCGGCGCTACTTTTCGAGGGAACCCACGTAGCAATAGTGGGCTCGTTCACCTGACGTTCACCTAGCGTTGCGCGAACGGCCACCACATTCGGTATTGCCCGCAATCTCGCTCCGGTTGGCTCTGCCCATGTCGTCCTTGGACACAAATGAGACCCTGCGAGACCTGCACTCAGCAGCTACTTCGCACCGTGGTGACCGAGTATTCAATCGGGTGATCACCGGGGCAGCCTTCACCTCCCTTATTGTCTTGGCCGGCATCGCAATCTTCCTGGGATTACAAGCAATCCCCGCCTTCCAATCTCAAGGCTTGGCCTTTTTAACCACCACTGCCTGGGACATCAACACCGACCCGCCCACCGCCGGAATCTGGGGGATGCTCTACGGCTCAGTCCTGCTCGCGGTAATCGCTTTGGTGATTGCTGTTCCAGCTTCGATCCTGTTGTCGGTCTTCATGGTCTTCCTGGCCCCGCCCAAGATCGCAAAGATTTTGACGAACCTGGTCGACCTCATGGCGGCAATCCCGTCGGTCATCCTCGGGCTTTGGGCCTTCTACATTCTCAATCCACCCGCCGAAGAATGGCAGCAACTGCTCAACCAGTACTTGGGCTGGATTCCCATCTTCGAAAATGCATCGGGCAACTTCTTGGGCACCCCATTCATCGCCGGATTCGTGTTGGCGATCATGATGATCCCGATCGTCACCTCGGTCACCCGCGAGGTACTCGGGCGCACGCCGCCGGAACTGATTAACGCGGCTGAATCTCTTGGCTGCTCGCTGTGGACCATGCTCCGTTACGTCGCGCTTCCTTATGGCCGTGGCGGCATCGTTGGCGGTGTGATGCTCGGTCTGGGCCGGGCGCTCGGTGAGACCATCGCGGTCTTCTTCGTGCTCAAGTTGGTCTACGACACCAACTGGTACAAGGTGATCGAATCTGGTGGTGGATCAGTAGCAACGCTGATCGTCTCGCGCTTCGGTGAAGTGACCGGGCCATTTGAGTTGCAGCTACTTTTGGCCGCTGGATTCTTCCTCTTCCTCGGCACTCTCGTGGTGAACATGATCGCCAACCTCATCGTGAGCCGGACTGGGCGGTTGCAGAAATGACAATTCTTTTCAGTGAGCAGACCAGCGAGGAGTCAGCAGCGCAAAAGCCACTGCACCCCTGGCGCAAGAAGCCACGCAAGTTCACCATCTCCGTGGCATTGGCCGTTGTGGTGCCGTTCCTCGTGGTGCTCGCACTCCTGTTGTACTCCAATATTCCCGGCGCTCTTGTCATGGTGATCGTGTACCTGCCGCTGCAGTTGCTTGCCGCCGGAATCACCGCCGTGTACAACCGCGGAGTCCGAAGCATCGGCGACTCGATGATCGTGGTGCTGGCGATCGGTGCAACTGTTTTCAGTCTCGTCATTCTGATGTCTGTGCTGCTATCTCTTGTGGTGCGAGGAATTGGTGCGCTCAGTGCGCATTTTCTCTACCAGAACAGTGTGTACATCAATCCGAGCACACCGCTTGAGTACGGCGGCATCGGGCACGCGATGGTGGGCACCTTCCTGATTTTGCTGATCGCCTCGATCATCGCAGTGCCGATCGGTATCGCCACTGCCGTCTACATCACCGATGTGCGCGGCCGCGCGGTTCCCTACGTGCGCTTCTTTGTCCAGGCCATGTCTGGTGTGCCTTCGGTGGTGGCGGGTCTGTTCATCTTGACAATCGCGGTCTCCACGGGTGCGTTTAATCAGAGTGCATTCGCAGGGGGCCTGGCCTACGCGATCTTGATGTTGCCCACGGTGGCCAGGACCGCAGAAGAGGTGCTCAAGCTGGTGCCAGACGATCTGCGCACGGGAGCTCTCGCACTCGGTTCAACACGGGCCCGCGTGGTGCTGCAGGTGGTCATCCCAGCGGCCCGCACCGGCATCATCACGGCGATCCTGTTGGGCATCGCTCGAGTGATTGGCGAGACGGCTCCTTTGCTGCTCGCGGCGGGTAACAACGACGGCACAGTGCTCAACCCGTTCGATCAAGCGGTCTCGTCGATCCCGGTGTACATCTTCAACAACGTCGCCTTGCCGTATCCCGATGCCGTTACACGCGCCTGGGGCTCGGCTCTTGCGCTGATGATCCTCGTAGCTGTCCTATTCACTCTCGCTCGCGTGCTCGGTCGCGGACGAGTTGGCAAGTACTAAAAAACCACACAAGAAAGGCACACATCATGTCGACTGCAGAATTCGAGAGTGTCCAAACGCTCGAAGAACAAATGGTTGAGTCCGCTGCTCCCAGGGATCTCGCCATGGATGCACGCAACCTGAGTGTGTGGTTTGGAAAGCGCAAAGTTCTCGAAGGGGTGAACATTGCCTTCCCCGAGCGGACCTGCACCGCACTGATTGGTCCTTCCGGCTGTGGTAAGTCCACGTTCATTCGTACGTTGAACCGCCTGCACGAGTTGATCCCGGGCGCTGCTCTTGCCGGCTCAGTTCTCTATGAGGGCAAGGACATTTATGACGCCGACATCGACCCGGTACACATCCGGCTCAAAATTGGCATGGTGTTTCAGAAGCCAAACCCGTTCCCCAGTATGACTATCCGCGGCAATGTGCTGTCCGGGCTCAAGCTCTCCGGCATGAAGCGAGATGACCACGATGCAATCGTGGAATCGACTCTCACCTCAGCCGGTCTGTGGAATGAAGTGAAGGATCGCCTGGACCATGCGGCCGGTGATTTGTCGGGTGGCCAGCAGCAGCGGCTCGTGATTGCTCGCGCACTTGCTGTTGAGCCGAACGTCCTGTTAATGGATGAGCCGTGCTCAGCTCTTGACCCGGCATCGACTCTGAAGATTGAAGAAACGATCCGTGAGCTGTCAAAGAACGTGACGATCATCATCGTGACCCACAACATGCAGCAGGCGGTTCGAGTATCCGATCACACTGCCTTCTTCTTGGCTGCAGAGAACGAGCCCGGACATGTGGTCGAGCAGGGGCTCACCACCGAAATCTTCAGCAATCCCAAGGACCAGCGCACCCTTGACTATGTGAATGGCCGGTTCGGATAAGCGCAGGGTTGATCGTGCGTTCACTCTGCGTTCACTTGGTAACCCAGTGTTCATGAAACAGATGGATGAGCGACAACAACAAGACCCCGTGGCGTCACGTCAACAACTTAACGTCGGGCCTGCAATCAGAAATCAACCAAAGGAGAAACCCGTGCGTCGCACTATCGCGATTCTCGCCGGCACAGCGCTTGCGGCATCCACTGTCGCCCTCGCCGCACCGGCCAGCGCAAACCAGACCATCCCTTCCGGTGGAGCTTCATTCCCGGCAGTGTTCATGCAGCAGTGTGCTGCGGACTTCAACGGTTCGCAGAACAACTTCACCGTGACCTACACCTCAACAGGTTCAGGCACCGGCAAGGGTAACTTCTCGAAGGGCACCTTCGTGTTCGGCATGACCGACTCCAAGTACACCTCCGGTGAGCCCACCTGGGACTGGGAGTATGTGCCGCTGATCGGTGGCTCGATCGCGATCCCGATCAACCTCAAGAACCCCAAGACCGGTCGCACGCTCGGCTCCTCGATTCAGCTCAAGCAGGTCACGCTGGCCAAGATCTGGGGCGGCGCCATCACTACGTGGAACCACCCAGAG
>CAIXFB010000108.1 GCA_903918595.1 uncultured Actinomycetes bacterium | reverse complement strand
TCACGTGCCCGAACCTGTTCGCACTCGGTGCTGCAATACCAACTGTTGCGTCGTTCGTGATGTCTATGAGTTCCTGCAAAACAGCGAGAGCCATGGGATGCGCAGGAACTCGAAGAGCGATGGAGTCCTGGCCGCCAGTGATGAAATCCCTTGCGCGAGCTGATCTGGGTAACACGAGGGTGAGCGGACCGGGCCAGAACCGATCAGCTAGACGTTGAGCGAACTCGGGGATTTCCGTGACCCAGCTTGCAATGGCATCGGTGTTGGCAACGTGAACGATCAGCGGGTGATCACCGGGGCGGCCCTTGGCCGCGTACACCTGGGCGATCGCCGCTTGATTATCAGCATGTGCACCTAGCCCATAGACCGTCTCGGTGGGCAGGGCCGCGAGATGACCGGCGGCGATGGCCTCGGCGGCCCTTCTGGGGCTGGTCGTGATCTCCACGCCTGCAATCTAGATGCTCAAGGAAAAACGCCTCAGCCGGTGGCGCGGATCAACACACCCTTGGCTTGGGGTGTTCTTGCGGCCTTGGCTGGCACAAAGCTGACCTGCTGGCCGAAGCCGATGGAGTTGACGTAGGCATTTATCGCTCGCATCCGCGAAGCGGCGAGCTTCACAGATGCAGGTGATGCCGAACTAGCCGCGTAGCCGGTCAGGGAAATCGTTGGAGCGACTGCGCCCAGTGAAGTCAGGGCAGAGCTGATTCGTTTCTTTGCCGTGGCGCTCAGGACAGCTGATTTGTTAGCGAAGGGCACGAAGATGGATTTGGTGTTCGCTGCTGCTGGCTTTGTTGCCGATGTGCTCGAGGATGAACTCGTGGACACGGTTTCGGCAGCGAGTGTGAAGCCCACCGCAATGCTGACAGGCGCTTGACCTTGACGCACGGTGTTGATCTGCAGCGTGTGTTGACCGGGGGCAAGAGCAGGAACCAAGAAGGAGGTTGAGAACTCATTCTCATAACTCACGATTCCGGCTGCAACCCACGTTGGCTGGGAGAGGATGTAGACCCCGGCTGTGGTGAGACGTTGCAGACCGCTACCGCGAATGGTGATCGACTGACCGGGCTGCAAGGTTGTGTTGTTTGCCGTCAGTGGTCCGCTCGATTCAACCTGCCAGCCCGAACCGCGCACGACTAAACCGTTCGAAGTGAGCCCTGCTGCACTGAGTTGAAGAGGGTTACCGGCTGCGTCGATGACTTTGAACACGCCATTGCCAGACACTTGGTTGGTCACCAACGGTGGCTGGGTAACCGTGATCTCATCTTCGAGCGCTGCTCCACCGCCAGCAGATGGTGCGGGCGAGCTGGATCCACCACCACCGCCACCGCCTCCGCCTCCGCCGCCGCTGGGCGGTGAGCTACTGGGCGGAGTGGACGGGCTTCCGCCAGAGTCACGGCCGGTGCACCGCGTTTCGATGAGACTTCGAGGTAGCCGCGTGCTGACCACCTCAATGGGAGCCCCGAGATCTTCAGACACCGGCGGTAGCGAAGAAATTCTGGGAGAGGTGGACACCACCAACGGAGGCGCGTAGGTGGAAACGTTGAGCAGTTTGTTGGTCGTTGATGTCGGAGGTGAGTTGAGATTCAACGCACCGTCCGTTGCTTTGCTCGTTATGGCTGCCGCGATCTGCGTGTTTGAAGGTGAGGTAGAACTTGTTGAATTCAGGCCCAGGTAGAGAGCAACAGCTCCAGCAACATGCGGGGAAGCCATCGACGTTCCGCTAGCCGTATAGATCGCTGTATTGCTGGTATACCAGGGCGCAGTGATGCTTGAACCTGGAGCAAAAATGTCAACGGATGGTCCGTAGTTGGAGTAAGAGGCGCGCGCATCCAAACTCGTTGAGGCACCGACCGTGATTGCGGTGGCCTCGCTCGCGGGGCTGTAGTTTGCGGCGTCGGCGTTGTCATTGCCAGCTGCAACAACAACGGGAATATGCGCATCAGCGAGCGCTTTCACAGCCTCGTTCAGTGCGACAGATTTGCTACCACCGAGACTCATATTCACCACTGCCCGGTAACCGGCTCCGTACCGAGCCGCATGGAAAGCGGGGATCGCGTTGAGCCCAGCGACAACATCAGAGGTGTAGCCACTGCCGAAGCAGTCGAGCACGCGCACACCCACGATCTGCGCCAGTTTGGCAACTCCATATGTGAACCCACCGATGGTTCCGGCTACGTGCGTGCCGTGCCCGTTGCAGTCGTTGGGGTCGGTGTCGTTGTTGACTTCGTCGATGCCCTTGACGGCTTCATTTTTGCGTGCTCGGTTACCAAACTCTTGGTGCGTATAGCGAACGCCAGTGTCGACCACGTACACCACAACGCCCTGACCGTAGTTATCGCTCGCTGTGCTGCTCGTGGGTGTGATGTACGTGTTGTTCAACGGCAGTGCCGATTGGTCGATTCGGTCTAGTCCCCATGTGGCCGGAGTCTGGGTGGGTGAAGGCGTGGGATCTGGTGTGATGGGCTCTTCAGTGGGAGTGGGGCCAGGTACGGGGGTTCCAGATGAGCGGATCTCGTAGATGTACCGACCCGCAACCGTGCATGAAGCAGGGAACTTGTTAGCGACGAGTCGGTTGGCAACGGTGGCGCTGGCTTCGGTGGAATCGGCTAACACCAGGTAATTCGATGCATTACCGGCCGTGTAGCCGACTTCGAATGTTTGGTTGGAGGTGTTGGTGGGAACCGAGACTCGGTCGTAGTTGAATTCAAGATCTATTTGGCCCCCACCCAGATTCGTCATAATGACTTGGAAGGAGTAGTCCTCTTCAGTTCCCTGGTACTCACCGACGTCTACCCAGTTAATGCAGAAGCCAGCGCTGGGGTTGGCGTTATCCAATGGACCAAAAGTGACTACTCCGTCGGTGAAGCGAGTGTCAATGTCTGTGAACAGTGGAAGCACATAAGGCCGGGTTGCGGTTTGCAGATCGACCCCTCGGTAGGCAGTGAAGTCGCCACCGCCGTCGTTGAATACGAAACCACCATTGTTGTTGATATAGATCGAGCTGTAGGAGGTTCCGAACCAGTTCACGGAAAATCCGACATCGACTGGTCCGATAGAACCGTCATCGGATGCACTCATTGAAGAGGCATCGCAGTCGACGTATCCGGAGACCGCTCCGTCGATCCTGACTACCTCATCTGGTTCCACGTACTCAACATTCGGATCTGCTTCGAGCACGGTGACGTCTTCTTCGGTCAGTCGTGCGCTGAAGCCGTCAACGGCCCCGCGCAGTTCTTTCCCGGCCTGACCGCCGAGCTCTTCAGCTTTGTCTTTGATTGACTCGATGTAGGCACCGTTGCGCACGACGACGATGTAGTCGTCAACGACGCCTTCTGTTTCTGTGGGCCCTACTGTTTCTGTGGGCCCTACTGTTTCGGCGGGACTTGCTGCCGCCGTGGGACTCGAGCTTGGACTTGGCGTTGGACTTGGCGTTGGCGTTGGCGTTGGCGTTGGCGTTGGCGATTCGGCAGGCTCGCTGACAGAAGGTGAAAGTGCTGGAGTCGGCTCCGGGCTCGAATCCCCAGTATCGGCTGCTACCCCACCGGCCAGCATGGTTGCCATGAGCACTGCGCTGAGCGCGGCTGCCGAGATGGCTGCCCTTCTGCGCCCGACGCTGCCCATGAATCTCCTTAGTTCACCGAAACTCAAACCTGGTAGGTCATTGAAACCTGGTAGGACATTGTCGCCTTTGGACGTATATAACGCCATGTCGGTTCCTGTTTTGGCACCGGCGGCCCCTTTGGTGGCCCCTTTTTGTTTGGGCAATGTAAGGAACCTGTCAGTAATGGCCTAATCCGGCATTTTGGGGAAACCGCAGGCTGGTTTCTGGTGTCTGATGAATATGGCACAAGAGCCACCCACGTAGGAGGAACCATGATCGAGAACAATCCCGGTGCACCTTTTGCACCTTTTGGGCAGAGTGCACCACCGTTACCCCCACTGGGGTCTGAGGCGGATGCACCGCCCACGGTGCGTCAAGCAGTCGAAACTCCCACCAGGTCCAAGTTGGCACCGCTGATCGCAGGGGCAGCGGCCGTCGCGCTCGTTGCAGGTGGTGTTGGTGGAGCAGTGGGCTTTGTGTTGGCAGATCGCTCAGCCGCTCCCGTTGCCTCAAGCGTGGTCGCTGCGGCACCTGGATCGATCGCTGCTCTTGCCGCTGCTGTCCAGCCTGCGGTAGTGCAACTCAATGTTGGTGGTGCTGATGGTGAAGGGACCGGATCAGGTTTTGTGATTTCCGAAGACGGTTACGTCATCACGAACCATCACGTTGTGGCAGGTGCTGGT
>CAIXFB010000107.1 GCA_903918595.1 uncultured Actinomycetes bacterium | reverse complement strand
GTTCAACGTGTCGGAGCCGGTCCTTTAACGGTTCTCGCGGAAGACTGACTCCCTAGGATTTTTCGGCCTTCATCTGGTGCGGAAACCCACAGAAAGGAAGACAACGCATGGCGCGGCGAGGAAGCTCAACCGATGCTTCACGAATCGTCGACATTGACGTAGCCGACGAAATGCGCGGCTCATTCCTCGAGTATGCCTACTCAGTCATCTATGCGCGTGCACTTCCAGACGCTCGCGATGGCCTCAAACCCGTACAACGAAGAATCCTTTTCCAAATGGCAGCCATGGGCCTACGCCCTGACCGAGGTCATGTGAAGAGTGCGCGTGTCGTTGGCGAGGTCATGGGACGACTCCACCCTCATGGAGACTCAGCTATTTACGACGCACTCGTCCGCATGGCACAGCCCTTTTCGCTACGGGTGCCCCTCATTGATGGTCATGGCAATTTTGGCTCATCGGATGATGGACCGGCAGCGATGCGTTATACCGAGGCGAGGCTGGCTAGCGCTGCGCTCGATCTCACATCGGACCTTGATGAAGATGTCGTTGATTTCGTTGCGAACTACGACGGACGCGAGACAGAGCCGAGTGTGCTCCCCGCTGCCTTTCCCAATCTTCTGGTGAACGGCGCCAGCGGCATTGCTGTCGGGATGGCGACCAACCTTGTGGCACACAATCTGGCTGAGACCATCGCGGCTGCACGGCATTTGATTCACAATCCGGATGCCGATCTTGAGACAATCATGACGTTCATCCCTGGGCCGGACCTTCCTGGTGGTGGAGTCATCACTGGCTTGGATGGCATCAAGGAGGCATACGCATCGGGTAAGGGATCTTTCCGCGTTCGGGCTAGAACTCGCGTTGAACAGGTAACTCCGCGACGAAAAGGCATCGTGGTAACGGAGTTACCCCCAGGAGTTGGGCCCGAGCGAGTTATCGAAAAGATTAAAGATGCGGTTCAGTCAAAGAAGATGCAGGGAATTGCTGACGTTGTTGACCTCACCGATGGCGAATCTGGACTCCATTTAGTCATTGAATTGAAGAGTGGTTTTGTCCCTGATGCAGTATTGGAGCAGCTGTATCGGTTGACTCCCATCGAAGAATCCATCACCATCAACGCCGTCGCTCTCGTCGATGGGCAACCGGAAACTCTTGGTCTGCTGCGAATGCTGCATGTATTCCTCAACCATCGATTCGAGGTGGTGCGGAGGCGAAGCGCATTTCGGAAAGCGCAGGCTTTGAGCCGACTGCATCTGGTGGACGGCCTACTGATCGCAATGCTCGACATCGACGAAGTCATTGCTCTGATTCGGGCAAGCGATGACACAGCCTCCGCACGAGAGCGACTCCAGTCTGTTTTCGATTTGTCTGAGATTCAGGCTGCTTACATCCTTGAAATGCCCCTGCGCCGACTCACTAAATTCTCTCGCATCGAACTGGAAAAAGAGCGCGACGATCTCAATCGAGACATATCGGTGTTGAGTGAAATCTTGGACAATGATGCAAGGCTCCGCGCGGTTGTCTCAGATGAACTCAGCGCGGTCTCGCAAAGGCATGCTTCACCGCGACGCACATTGCTACTCGAAGGCAGCGGCGCCGCCGTCCTCACCAAAGTTTCGACTCCTCTTGAAGTTGCCGACGAGCCCTGCGTTGTCTTGCTTTCCAGTACTGGATTGGTCGCCCGCACGCCATCAATCTCCGGCAGCCAAGAAGGAGCTCGGGCCCACCACGATGTCATTGTGAGCGCAATTGCGGCCACTTCTCGCTCAGACATCGGCCTTCTGACCTCGCATGGTCGGGTCATCCGGTTGGCAGCAATCGACCTACCTTCGATGCCTACAGTTGCCGGTCACCCGTCCCTTGGCGCGGGAGCACCGCTGGGTGCCTTCATTGACCTTCCCAATAGCGAGGTCCCTATCTGCCTCCTCAATTTCGACGAGAATTCGACCCTCGCCATAGGAACTGCTCAAGGCGTGGTGAAGCGAGTGACAATGGATGTCCCGACCAATAAGGACACATGGGAAGTCATCCGACTTGATGCCGGAGATTCTGTTGTTGGCGGCAGCCTCGTCGCTGAGCATGAAGCAGAGCTCCTTGAAGCGTGCTTCGTCACCTCGGATGCACAGTTGCTGCTTTTCCCTCTCTCCAGCGTGCGTCCGCAGGGACGCTCCGCGGGTGGTGTTGCCGGAATCAAACTTGGTCGCAGCGCAAGTGTTGTCTATTTCGGCGTTGTCTCTCCGAACGCACCTGGAGCTTTGGTGACTATCTCGGGAACCACCGCTGCACTACCGGGTACTGAACCTGGAAGCCTCAAGGTCACAACGTTGTCCGCCTACCCTCGCAAAGGCAGAGCGACACAGGGCGTCCGTTGTCACAAGTTCCGGGTTGGTGAGGACGCGGTTCTGCTGGCTTGGGCGGGAGCGAGTCCAGCGCTGGCCGCAACAGCATCTGGAGTACCTGCCCCGCTCGGCGATCCTGATGATCGCCGTGATGGGACGGGAAGTCCAGCCCCGCTGCCGCTCTCTGGTATCGGCTCAGGGCACCTCGCTGCAGGCGCGGCTTCGGCGTCCAATTCGTGAACGGTTCCACATCACGATTGGCTGATCAAGCGTGCTCATTCCAATCACTGTTCGCAGGTGAAGCGCTCGCAGGAACTGCTCCTCAAGCCAATACCTGGGTTTTCGTGGAGCAACCGGGTCCGTGGGGACGCGAAGCATTGAAAGATTCGCAACTGGCCCCCGAGCTTGCAGAATCACTGCGGGCACTTGATGCCCAACCAGGGATAAAGGTGCTGTTGACGCGCCATCCCTCGCGAACTAGCCGCACAGCCGCAACAGATAGGTACGTGTGGGTATCACGATCAGATGGGCACGTGCGGGAACTTTTCCAGGCGCAGTATGTAGATCAACGCGAGTTGGCAGCAACGTCACTCTCTGGTCTCAGCAATGGGAATGTCGGCAGCGAATTCAAACAGATTCACGATCGTTTTGCCTTTGTTTGCACACATAGTGGACGAGATGCCTGTTGCGCAGTGCTCGGCAGAGAACTTATCGACCGGTCGATTCCCAATTCCCCTGACGCGCTTTCTCACCTAGTGTGGGAGTGCAGCCATATCGGCGGTCATCGGTTCGCTCCCACCGCACTTCTCGCTCCGATCAATACCGTGGTGGGTCGGTGCGAAGCCAGCACCATTCACGAGTGGGTCGCCGCTGGCACAATCAGGGCTGGCTGCATTCGAGGAGCCTCGTGGCTTGATCCACAGGCTCAGGCCGCGCAGGCATACATCCTCAGCGAGAACCCCGAACTACAAACACCGGACATTCACATTGAGCTGACTGAAGTGGGGTCAAGTTCCTATCGGGTGACTGCTCAGGACGGGCGCAGCTGGATGGTTCATCTCGCATCGGTTCAACTAGACCTAACGCGACCAGACTCCTGCGGTGGTGAACCAACAATGGGCACCAAGTTTGTCATCACCCATTGCGACCAACTACTAGGAGATCCGAACGCTCGTGAATAGTCGTGCGTTCTCGGCCCCGTGATTGACCCAGCTCGCGCTCTGCGATATCAACATTGCGCCAACTCTGTGTTGTACTGAAGTCAATTTCGTGTTCCTCAAGCAGCGAAACAATCGATCCGGCACCTGCTCGGGCAGGTAATGAACCATCAGCGTAATCGGCAAGGAGAGCGTCGACAGTCGCAACGGCACATTTCTTGTTCGTACCGATAATGCCGCTTGGCCCACGTTTGATCCACCCAGCAACATATATCCCAGGGACAACCATTCCTTCACGAGTAACACGGCCTGCGTTATTGGGGATAGTTCCGGACCGCTCGTCCAATTCGATGCCAACTATCGGCACGCCACGATAGCCAACTGAGCGCACCACCAATTGAGCAGCGATCTCCTCCGTGCTTCCAGTGCCACGCAACTGGCCGTCTTCACCAAACTCTGTACGTTCGAGCACGACGCCTTCAACCGCGTTATCGCCAATGAGTTCAAGTGGACGACGAAAGAAGTGGAAATGAAGACGTCGGGGTAGGTTCTGCGGAGCCCTCGAGGACCACTCCCGCAGCACTTCCACATTTCGAGCTGCCACCTTGTTCGAAGCAATCGCCTCGAGAGAAATAGCGTCCATATCCAGATCGTCGGGATCTACCAGAACCTCAACGCCGGAGAGTTCCCCCAACTCCCGCAACTCCTTCGTCGTGAATGATGCTTGTGCGGGTCCCCTTCTCCCAACAATGTGCACGTCTGTGATGTCTGTATTCGAAAGAGCATCAAGTACATGCTGTGGCATATCGGTCTCATCAAGGGCACCCGGCGCTTTCACCAAAATTCGGGCTACGTCGACCGCCACGTTGCCAACACCGATGACCACAACGCTTGATACCCCGCGGATTGAATCTTCAATGAGTGTGCGCTGCGCATCTGGGTTTCCGCAGTACCAAGAGACCAGTTCTGTCGCGGGGATGCTGCCTTTGTGCTCTTCGCCAGGAACCCCCAAGTGCTGATCGGAGCTCGCTCCATAGGTCAGGAGAACTGCGTCGTAATCATCAGAAAGTTCGTTGAGGGAGATATCGACGCCTACTCGGACGTTTCCAAAGAATCGAACGCCCTCGTTATTCAACGTTTTATCCAGAGTGTCACGAACGCCTCTGATGCTCGTATGGTCTGGTGCCACGCCATACCGGACCAAACCAAAGGGAACGGGCAAGGCATCAAAAATGTCAACATCGACTACCAAATCCGGCAGAGATGACAACGCCTCTGCCGCATATATTCCTGATGGTCCAGCACCAACGATCGCAACTCGCAATGCAGCCATACGCATGGAGTAAGCCTAACCGCAATTAACTAAACGATTGGCCGAATTCGGCCAGTGCCTAAATCGAGGATTGCACCTGCCACGACCAGATCTTTCGGTAGAAGGGGGAAAGCGCTTAACCGAAGCAGGTCAGTCCGCAGAGCTGCATCTTGGTCAGCGACCGTTCGGATCTCAATCCCTCGTGAATCAATTCCAGATGCTTGACGTATTTGCTCATGCATCGTCCACTCATCTGCAGAAGCCATTCGACAATCCGTATGAGGCATGACAAGAACCCTCGTTACGCCGAGTAGGTGGGTTGCGAGTATCAAGGTGCGCAGCACGTCATCTGTCACCCGAGCGCCAGCATTGCGCAGAATTTTGACGTCGCCAGCTCTCATCCCAACAACTGAGAGCGGATCTATCCGAGAATCCATGCAGGTGACCACCGCAAGTCCCCTGGCCGCAATGCCGGATAGTCCACCTCCGGAGTAACTCTCGGCATAGGTGGCGTTCCCGGAGAAGACATCTGCAAAAGCATCGTCTGTCACCGCGCCCAATTTTGACGGGTTGCTCTCGGGAGCACTCATGCGTCGATCCGATCTCGGTCCAGGAGGCTTGCTCCATCCACGATGAACTCTTTACGGGGTCCCACGTCATTTCCCATGAGTAAGTCAAAAACCTCTTCAGCAACCGTGGCATCGGTCACAGTGACACGGCGTAATGCTCGATGGGCAGGATCCATCGTTGTCTCTCGAAGTTGACCTGAATCCATTTCACCAAGTCCCTTGTAGCGCTGCACCGGGTCCTTCACTTTGCGCCCCTTCTTTTCAGCATCTCGAAGAACGGTTCGCATCTCAGCATCGGAATAGGTGTAGATGACCTCGTTCGCTTTGCTGCCCGGATTGACTATCTCGAGTCTGTGCAGCGGTGGAACGGCCGCAAAAACCCGGCCAGCGTCAAGTAGTGGTTTCATATAGCGATGTATGAGCGTTAAGAGTAGGCATCGAATATGGGCCCCATCGACGTCAGCGTCTGACATCAGGATGATCTTTCCGTACCGCGCTTGATCGAGATCAAAACTGCGACCAGAGCCTGCTCCGATGACTTGAATGATCGAGGCGCATTCGGTGTTCTTCAACATGTCTGACAGTGAAGCCTTTTGCACATTCAAGATCTTTCCGCGGATCGGCAGCAGCGCTTGATACTTTGAATCACGAGCCGTCTTCGCAGTGCCGAGGGCACTGTCACCTTCCACAATGAACAACTCGGTCGTCTCTACATCGTCACTCCGGCAATCAACCAATTTGGCGGGCAGGGCCGACGACTCAAGGGCAGTTTTACGACGCTGCGTGTCGCGATGCGCTCTAGCTGCGACACGAGTTCGCATTGCATTTGCGATTTTGTCGAGGATCGACTTTGCCGTCGCCTTATCCCCCCGAGGCGGGTTCATGAACCAAGCCCCCAACTCCTTGCTCACTACATTGCCCACGATCCTTGACGCGGCAGGTGTCCCCAATATCTCCTTGGTCTGCCCTTCGAATTGCGGTTCGGCCAGTCGCACAGCGACGACACAGACCAAACCCTCCAGGACATCGTCCTTGGTGACGCTGTCCTCATTGGTACGAAGTACCTTCGCTGCTCGCAACTGGTCGTTGACGACCTTCACTATCGCTCGTTCAAATCCTGCAACATGCGTTCCACCCTTTGGAGTGGAAATTACGTTCACGAATGAACGTAGCTCCGTTTCATACCCTGTATTCCAGCGCATTGCGACATCCACATGAAGTTCACGCTCAACCTCTTGTGGTGACATGTGACCCTGACTATCCAGGACTGGAACTGTCTCGTGGAAGTGTCCGGATCCATTGAGGCGCATCACCGAACCGATGGATTCGCCATCACCTAGATACTCGACGTACTCGCTAATGCCGCCCTTATGAACAAAAGTCTCTTCCCACACATCTTCCAGATCGCGTTCATCACGGACAGAGATGACAAGACCAGGAATGAGGAACGTGCTTTGGAGGACACGATCCCTGAGCGCGGTTCTGTCATATGTAGCGTCCTTCGTGAAGACCTGCGGATCTGCCCACCAACGCACCCGCGTACCCGTTCGGGTCCTGGGTACCTTCCCCGAAACTGTGAGTCCTTGCGCTCGCGCAAATGCCACGTCTGGTCCGGCTCCATCGAACCGTCCGGGCACTCCACGACGAAAGGACATCGCATGGGTCTTGGCGTTTCGGTCCACTTCAATGTCTAGTCGCGTGCTCAATGCATTGACCACCGATGCGCCCACTCCATGCAGACCGCCAGAGGCCGCATAGGAGGATCCACCAAATTTGCCGCCAGCATGCAATTTGGTCATGACGACCTCAACACCTGTGAGTTTGGTTTTCGGCTCAACATCAACCGGAATTCCGCGCCCATTGTCACTCACTTGGGCTGAACCATCACCGAAAAGCACCACTGCGATGTTCGTACAGTGTCCGGCAAGTGCCTCATCGATCGAGTTGTCGATGATCTCCCAGAGGCAATGCATGAGGCCACGGCCATCATTGGAGCCGATGTACATCCCTGGACGCTTGCGTACTGCGTCAAGGCCTTCTAAGACGGACAAATCCTTTGCCGAATATCCGTCCTGGCCCTTCTCCTCGACTTGAGCCTTTTTTCGGGATAGCGACGTAGGAGCGGGCACACGCTAAATCTACGGCGATCCATGGTCCTACCGACTCACACAGGCATCGTGTCGTGGGTGAACCTCACCTACCTGGATGACCGTGTACGCCGGTGGCGAACTACACCGGCGTGGCGAGGCAGAATTTTCTGGTTCGTGTAACACTGTTAGGGCAGGCGCCAGCGAGGCGCAGGTCTGATTGGGCAGCCATTCAGCACCGCTTATGGGAGGAACCGTTGATGTCTACGACGCTTACCGCTCCAGCACTTGCAGCGACTGACCGCTGTGACCGCTGCAACGCTCAGGCCTATGTGCGAGTGGTTCTCCCGGGCGGCTCGGATCTTCTCTTTTGCGGGCATCACTGGAGTCGCCATGAAGAGGCGTTGCGGCCTAAGGCACTTGAGGTCGTGGACGAAACCCATCGGCTGGTCGAATCTCCCGCAGTATCAACTGACGCGTAATACCCACGAGTTCGAATTAGTCGAGGTAATCGCGTAACACCTGTGACCGAGATGGGTGACGGAGCTTCGACATTGTCTTGCTCTCAATCTGCCGGATGCGCTCGCGCGTAACACCGTACACTTTGCCAATTTCATCCAACGTTTTCGGCTGGCCATCTGTGAGCCCGAAGCGCATACGCACCACCCCCGCCTCACGATCTGAGAGGGTGTCGAGGACGGACTCCAATTGCTCCTGAAGCAAGGTGAAAGAAACGGCATCTGAAGGAACGATCGCTTCAGAGTCTTCAATCAAATCGCCAAACTCGCTGTCGCCCTCTTCGCCCAGAGGTGTGTGCAACGAGATCGGCTCCCGACCATACTTTTGGACCTCGACAACCTTTTCAGGAGTCATGTCCAATTCGCGGGCGAGCTCTTCAGGGGTTGGCTCCCTACCAAGATCTTGCAGCATTTGGCGTTGCACGCGAGCAAGTTTGTTGATGACCTCGACCATGTGGACTGGAATACGAATAGTGCGCGCCTGATCGGCCATTGCGCGAGTAATTGCCTGACGGATCCACCATGTTGCGTACGTGGAGAACTTGTAGCCCTTCGTGTAATCGAATTTCTCCACCGCCCGGATGAGACCGAGGTTGCCCTCCTGGATCAAGTCCAGAAAGAGCATGCCTCGACCTGTGTAGCGCTTTGCCAGGGAAACGACGAGGCGCAAGTTGGCCTCGAGGAGGTGGTTCTTTGCACGTCGACCGTCTACGGCGATCCAGTCCAGGTCAAGACGCGTCTTTTTGTCGAGCTTCTTGGTCTCGTTCAACATCTCTTCGGCGAACAGACCCGCTTCGATACGTTTTGCTAGTTCGACTTCCATTTCAGCGTTCAGCAGTGGCACTTTGCCGATTTGCTTGAGATAGTCCTTGACAGGATCGGCGGTTGCGCCTGCGACGGTGACAGTTTGCACGGGCTCGTCTGTGTCATCAACATCTGAAATAACAAATGAGGCCTCGTCTTCAGCCTTTGCCTCGGCTGCACTCGCCACCTCGGCAGCTTCAGTGATGTCATCATCAACAACAGCCGCGAGGTCACCCGCTAAATCAGTCTCCAGCTCGGCCTCGAGTTCGGCTGCCTTCGCTAAATCAGGCTCATCCTCCAGAACAATTTCGATGAGTTCGCCGTCTGCCTCGATTACCTCTACAAAATCATCATCACTTTTTTTGGAGGCAACCACTTTGCCCAAGGCTGCTCCATTTGCAGCCTTCTTCGCCGGAGCTGCAGCCTTCTTCGCCGGAGCTGCAGCCTTCTTCACCGGAGCTGCAGCCTTCT
>CAIXFB010000106.1 GCA_903918595.1 uncultured Actinomycetes bacterium | reverse complement strand
TTGGCGCTACTGCCCCAGCTCATGCCCATCAGCCAGTTCAACTCACCGCGGCTGATCGAACCCCAGATCGTGGTCCGTTGCTTGTTGATGGCACTGTCTCTTTTGCTGTGTACGCCGATGTGCGCGCAGGCCAAACGCGTGGATTCAGGGTAGGGATGCAAACCGGGGAGCGCCTCGAGGTTCAGCTTCTCATTCCCGATCAGGCGCCAGCGAATCGTCTTTCCACATCGGCTTTGCCCGTCGTGACCATCATCGATCCCGCCGGTAAACGCACGGCTCTGCCGATCACCGAGCGCACCGAGTTCTTTGAGCCCTACTCGAAGACCAAGTTTCTGTACCTGGCTCGATTGAGTGGGTTATCCATGAAGGGTGTTTACAAGGTGGTCGTGACCGGCAAGTCACCCACGCAGGTTCCGATTGTGGTGGCCGTTGGCTACCGCGAGGTGCCGGGGAAAGTTATTCCTTAACTTCTTGCTCTTGATCCTTCAGTTCTCGCACATACTCGTTCCACGCTTTTAGCTCCGGATCAGCGGCCTCGGCACTGATCTGCTCGGTGCGCTTCTTATAGAACTCAACGATGGATTTGGTGACTGACTTTTCATTCAAGAGACGCCACCACAAGAAGATCGCAAAGACTCCGAAGAGTGGCCATTGGATGGTGTAGTTCCATGCACGTTCCGAGCCATCCAAGGCCCGGTTGTAGACAACCACCGTTGCAAAGGCGCACATCCCAAGCCATACAACGAGGGGCACATGCAACTGCCAGAACTGTTGGCCCTTGGTTCGCTTACGCGCGGTTGCCGGCTCCTGCTCGCTCATGGTTCACCTCCTTATCCCTGACGCGCTTACCTACACGCACTGTCGCAATCAGGATTACGACGAGGACCAATTCCGTGAGCACAACATTAGCCAATGCTTGAGGTGTCGGGTAAGCAATCAAAATGAATGGCCACACAACCATGGGGATCACGATCGCAATCACACTTCGGCCAATAACCGCAACCACAAAGAAGAAACCTGCCGCCAACAACACCAACTGCATCACTAAATGACCCTCATGGGTCACCATCATGATGTCGTAGAGGGGTCCGAATATGACGAGATAGAACGCGAAAATCAACCCGATGGCCACAGCCTCAGGAAATGCTCGAAGGGCTCGGCCGAACGGAGTATCAATCACCATAGGTAAGGCCACAACTATGAGCAGTGGAGCAACAAAGGTGAGCAAGGTGGTTTGCAACACATGCACAGCGAAACCCACCTGGCTGTATTCACCGGTGAATTCAGCCGAGCCGGCAGCGATGGCGACAAGAGCTAATGCGAAGGCTCCAGCGCGCCAAAGCGGCCACGGTGATCTTGTGTGTGCCTGCCACATGGCCCAAACAAATGCACCTGCAGCGGTAAGAATCGCAGCGATCCAGAAGTAGCTCAGCGGCATTGTCGCCGTCTCTGCAACCGCATTGGGGTCTGTTCGAGATAGCACCACGGAGAGCGCCAGCGCAACACCCATGATGCCAATGTCAGTGATTGCGATGACCAGAAACGGCCGGCGGTTGGTGGGTGAGAATTGCGGAAGAACGTTTCGACGCAGTTGCCAACCGAAAAGAATCAGAATGATCAAGATCAACGATTTGGCGAGGATCAGTTGCCCGTAGGTGGTGTCAAAAACTGATCGCCATGTGGTCAGGCGCATTGAGGCGTTGATCAATCCGGTTTCCGCGGCAATGATCACGCACCAGAGTGCGATAGTGCTGAATCGACGGACAACTTTGTCAAAACCTGGCTGGGTCTGACTCACGAGAACGGCAGTAGCCACCAATCCGCCCACCCACACCGAGAGAGATGCGATATGGAGCGCGAGGCTTGCCGTGGCCGACTCATGCCCACCACCAAGCCCTGCATGGCCATTGAAGGCGGGGGCCGCAGCCGCTGTCAACACGAGCACAAAGGCGATCGCGCATTGCTTTCGCGTCGAAGCTACGGCAATCAATGCCAACGCCACAAGGAGAGCAACTACTTGGTAGAGCGCCACCCGCCCTGGAATGGTGTCGGTGACAAAGAGTCGGATGGCATTGACGTTGAGTGCATCTGCCGCGGGCAGCAGATAAATATCAGCGAGTGTGATCCACGCCAGGAGTGCAGAACTTGCGAGAAAGACCGCTGCCCAGGCCATCGCGATTCGCAGGAACTTGTGATCTACCGCTGCCGCCAGCAGCCCCCCCACAAGCACAAATCCCACCGTGAGCAAAGCGCTGAGGTCGCGCAGCCACTGCATGATCGGAAGAGCCCAACGCAGGAGGGGATCTTGTTCGGCGATCCCCGGAACAACCGGTGAGTCAGTGATGCCAGTCAGCGTTGCAACAATGACCAGAACAACCAGGCTGACCCCCGCTGCTGCGATCAGTGCAGGGGCAATCCCCCGACGATCAGCCAACGAGGTCACTGCAATGGTGCGATCAGGAGCCGAATGTCCCGAAGAGCGTGGGATCTGTCGACGGGCTGATCAGGAAGAAGGTCAAGCAGGCAAGAATGAAACTGGAGATGGTGATCCAGGTCAACCACACTGCCACGAGTGTTGCTTGGTAGGGATTCTCTGGACTAATCCGGCCAAGTCTGGTGCGATTCCAGATCGCCGCGGCGAGGAATGCTGACAACAACAGGTGCAAGAAGTTGCTGATCCCAATCACGGTGAGTGCAGATGCGTAACCGCCGTCGGTGGGATCAAACGGGAACGACCGCACCTGCAGGTACTGGGCGACCGAGAGTCCGATGAGACCCAGAGTCACTATGAGTGCAGCGGAGACCATGGTGGCGCTGCTACCCCGTCGCAAGGACCGTACGCCTTGCCAGAAGAGCAACATCAAAACCAGGATGCCGCCGCTGATCGCCCAGAAATGCCACTCGACTGCTGGCTGAACGGTGCCGGGCCAGGTGATGTTCATGCCCGTGGTGTTCCACAGGGACTCTTTGCCTTCAGGCAACCACGACTTGTTCGTGTTGAGGTAATGCAGGTACAGATACGACATGCACAAAACGATCGTTCCTGCGACGTCTGCAACGATCAAGAGCAGGACGCCGAGCAAATTGCGACGCGCAACTACCTCGATCGGCTCACCGGTTGTGGGTGAGCGAAGCTCGTTGGTCTCTGGCTGGGCGCTCATGCCACCGGCTCCTTCTGGGTCTCAAGATCGCGTTCGACTTGGTAGGGGTCCGGCACGCCGTACTGGTAGGGATCACTGGTAACTACAGGAAGAACTGGGAAGTTCTCCAGCGGAACGGGTGTGGGCGTCTGCCATTCGAGGGTCTGGCTACCCCACGGGTTGGACGAGGCAATCACGCCGGATTTCCACGAGCTGATCAGTGCTGCGAGGAAGATCAACATGCCAACGCCGATCGTGTAAGCACCGACCGTGCTGATCTGATTCGACAGCAGGAAGAGCTCCGAAGACTGGAACACCCGCCTCGGCATACCCAGGTTGCCAGCGGCGAACATGCCCATGAAGGTGATCTGGAAACCGACGAAAGCGGTCCAAAAGCCGATCGAGCCGACCCTCTCATCGAACATACGACCCGTCATCTTCGGGAACCAGAAGACAACTGCCGCCATTGCACCGAAGAGACCGGTACCCATGAGCATGTAATGGAAGTGGGCTGTGACGAACATCGAGCCGTGGAAGTGCATGTCGGCTGGCACGTCAGAGAGGAAGATGCCGGTAAGTCCACCGATGATCTTGTTGAACACCACGGCGTAGATGATCATCATCGGCAGACGGGTCCACACCTTGCCCCGCCACATCGTTCCGATCATCACCAGGACGATGAGGCTGAGTGGAATAGAAATCATTTCGGTGGAAATCATGAAGGGGTAACCCGCGAGCGGGGCCCAACCGGTCATGAACATATGGTGCGCCCAGACCAGACCAGCCAATGCCACGATCCCCGCGATACCCACCACCGCAGTGCGGAAGCTAAAGAGCGGCTTTCGAAGGAAGACGACCATGATTTCCATGCATGCCCCGATGGCTGGCAGCACAATGACATACACCTCGGGGTGGCCGAGGATCCAGAAGATGTGTTCATAAAGCCAGACACTGCCACCGCGCTCGGGGATGAAGAAACTCGTCGAGAGTGTGCGGTCGGAGAGCGCTAACAACTGCGAGTACATGTAGAACGGGAAGAAAGGCAGCGCGAGACCAACGCTCGCGGCGACCGAGTACACGAAGATTGGTGTGCGCGACCAGGTCATGCCGCGTGCGCGCATCCGGATGATCGTGACCAACAAGTTCACGCTGCTCACCGCTGTTGAAATCGCGAAGATCACGATGAAGAAGATGTATCCAACCGCCCCTGGAGGCGCCTGAATAGCGAGCGGCTGGTAGACCGTCCAGCCATCACGGATGCCACCCATGAACAACGACATCACCAGCGGGATCAGCGCAGCAACAACCAGCCACAGGCTGAGAGCGTTGAGCCGTGGGAAGGCCATGTCGCGAGCGCCGACCATCATCGGAACGATGAAGTTACCAATTGGTCCGGTAACCACGACGATCATGCCCACGACCATCGCAACACCATGGGTGCCGACGAATGAGTTGTATGTATTGGGGTTGAACAACTCCATTGAAATGCCGAGTTGGGTGCGGATCAGCATCGCGAGAGTACCGCCGATGGCGAGGATCACCATCGCAACAACGAGGTACTGAATACCCACGACCTTGTGATCGGTGGTGTAGCGGAAGTAGCGCTTGACGCCGAGGTCTTTTCCGGCCATGTATTCGGCTTCTGCGTGGTCAAGATCCTTACCGGCGAACCAACGGAAAACTCCGTTGAAAGCACCAATGCCGGCCATGAAGCCGACACCCCAGCCGATGAAAGCTACCGTGACAATTCGGTTGGAATCGCCATGCCAGAACTCGCCGCGGAAAAACAAACTCGCCAGGATTCGCATGACGACGAAACCGACGATGCCACCGGCGAATGCGGTGAACACGTTTTGGCGTCGAATGCACCGCAAGAAATTCTTTGGGTATACCGGCGTGGCCACGGTTTCCGTGGTGGTGGTCATGAGGTCACTCCCATTGAGGCGAGCCAACTGTTCCAGTCGGCCTTATCGAGCACCACCGCTTGCGTTTGCATGAAGGCATGGTGCATTCCGCACAACTCCGCGCATCTGATCGGGAAGGAGCCCAGAGTGTCTGGGGTTACCCCCGCAAGAGTCACTTCGCCCGGATTGGCATCGATCTTGACTCCCATCGGAACAATCCAGAAGTTATGAATGACGTCTTCAGAGGTGACTTTGAACACGACCGGGCGATTATGCGGGAGGAAGAGAGTTTCTGAGGAGATCCCGTTTTGTTCCGGGTAGCTGAAGGACCAGATCCACTGCTGTCCGGTGACATGGACTTCAAGCGGTTCGAGCTTCTCCGGGTTATCGGACCCGGCGGCGTAGTTATTCACCACCGTGTACTCAACGATTCCCCAGGTGACGAGGAAGAAAGCAAGGAAGGAAACAACGATCGTCCAGATCGTGATGGCAATCGGGTTTCCCTTGATCGCCGGGTTCTTCAGATCTGGTACTTCATCACCACTGACCCGGCCCCAGCCCAACCAGCTGTACAGAATGACGGCGAGCACAAAACCCATCAGCGGTGCTGAGACGAGAGTGAAAACGAAAACTGTTTCTTTCAGGGCGCCCATCAGTTTCGAGGCGGCCGGGCCTGCACCCATGTTGTCTGAAAGCCAGTAGGCGATGGGGATCCAGATCAGCGTGCAGATGACCCAGATGATCGCGATGTGCTTCACATAGGGACGAGCCAAGAACGTTCCGAGTCGATCTCCAGGTGGCAGCGGCCGGTTGGTGGGCGGCTCGGGCGGTGGAGACGTTTCTAGATCCTGAGACATCAGACCACCTCAAAGGTGCCGGCCATGAAGCCGCGCTCTGACATCGGGCCACCGAACCACTGGTAACGATCGCCGCACGGAACTTCGCAGTTCCAGATGTAGGAACCCGGATCACCAGTTTCAAAGGTGAACTCAATCTCGACCGGCGCTGGATACCCGTTGGCGAGATTCTTCGCCTTTGCCGGCACTCCGTGCAACGGCACCTGTAAGAAGAATTCGGGTTGGTTGGCTTCGGGGAACTGACGCACCACGAACGAGTGGGCAACATTCGCGACCTTGAGCTCCTTGTGCTCCTTGCCATCGACCCGAACCTTGCCGTCGACCGTGCCGATCACCTTTGCCAGAAATGGGTTGTATGGCGGTGTAGATCCGTCGTACATCTTCAGTCGAACGGTGACGAGAGAGTTCGCTGGAACCTGCAACGTGGAGCTTGGGGAGTAAAACGGCCAGTTTTGGTCGGGGCCATCGGCCTGACCCTGCGGGCCAGTTGCTGCCTGCGGGTACACAGCAAGTTCCATCTTTGAATGAGGGAGCGTGCGGCCATCTGGAGTGCTCTTTGTGCCATCGGCTGTGGCGACCAAAACGGGCGGCTCAGCACCTGCAGCTGATGCATACCAAGCAGCACCGCCCACAAATACAACCCCGGCGGCTACCGCGATCAGGGCAGCCAAAAATCTCTTCACGTCGCACTCTCCAAAAGGTCGATGGGCACAACCTAGACCCGCGGTACGGTTCTTCATGTGGAAACCGCGCGTGAATTTCTCGCAACATGGGAGTTCAACCTGTTTCTCACCACAAATTTGGCCCTGATCACCGGCTGGTACCTCTGGGCCGTTCACCGAGTGAACAGGTCCCATCCCACATTCCGCTGGTCTCGACTGCGGACAACGTCGTTCCTTGTCGGGATGGCGCTGCTCACCATTGTGTGGATCGGCCCGATCGGCGCCTGGGACCAAGTGTTCTTCTGGGCGCACATGACCCAACACATCACGATCATGATGGTGGCGGCGCCGCTGATCGTGTTGGGTGGCCCAATCTTGCTCATCTATCGAGTCAGTTCACCTGAAACCAGGCGGAAAACCATCATTCCAATCCTGCGCAGCAGGGCAGTCTGGTGGCTCACCAACCCGTACCTCACGTGGTTGCTCTTTGCCGGGGTGCTCGTTGGTACCCATTTCTCACCGTTCTACAACATCACTCTCCAACACGATGTGACGCATGTGTTCATTGAGCAACCGCTCTATCTTTGTGCTGCGTTGCTCTACTACTTCCCGCTGATGGGATCGAATCTCACCCCTCGCCGGATACCCGCGGCCCTGCGCGTGGCATCCCTGGCTTTGATGATGATCCCCGAAATCATCGTTGGCTTTGTGATCTACGCGAGCCCAGTGGTGCTCTATTCCGCGTATGTGGAGGTCGAGCGGCCATTTGGTCTCGATCCACTCAGTGATCAACAGTTGGCCGGCGGATTGATGTGGGCCCTTGGCATGGTCATTGACACCATCTGGATTTCACTCGCTGTTGCCGAATGGTTCGCTCGAGACGAACGACGCAATCGGCAGGTGGATCGAGAAACAGCCGAATGG
The DNA here is from genome assembly GCA_903918595.1 of uncultured Actinomycetes bacterium. Taxonomy (GTDB): domain Bacteria; phylum Actinomycetota; class Actinomycetes; order S36-B12; family S36-B12; genus CAIXFB01. Next base: position 1,489 of record CAIXFB010000106.1, on the reverse strand, counting down.
CTCAAAGGATAGATAGATAGATAGATAGATAGAACGTGAACACATGTCTGCTCACGCTGACCTGCGTAGTGTGCCCTCGTGAAGTACAGGCTTACACTCGTTGCCGCTGTAACAGCGGTGATCGGTGGCTGGTTGATCGTGATGCCCGGATCGGTACTCACATTGGCACTTCGGATGAGCGAGTTTGGCGAAGCCACCAACACAACTGACTACTCGGCAATTCTGGCGTTGGGCTGGCTTACCCTCATCGTCAGCTTGATCGCAATCGGAAAAATGAGTGACGCATTACTGAGGCGTTATTCCACCCGCAGGTACCTACTGCTGATTGCCATGCCCATCCTGGTCATTGCAGCTCTCATCCTCATGACGGCAAGCACACCTGAAGCACTTGGTGCTGGGTGGATCTTGATTCAAGTGCCGGCGGCAACCATCATCGCGACGGCACTTGCTACTGCAGGTGATTCGATCCCACTCGGCAAACGTGGGCTCGCCTCCGGATTCCTTGGAGCAGCGCCGATCCTTTCTTTGCTGATCGGTACCGCACTGATCCGTTTTCTGCAGTCAGACATCAACCTCGCCCTATTCTTCGCACCCATTCTTGGGCTTGTCCTCACAATTCCGCTCAGCGTGATTCGGATACACCCACCCCGCTCATCAACGCCAGAAATTTCGCCTCCACCCTCTTCAACCAAACGAATTCCAGACAGGCGGTGGATTTCTGCTTGGCTCGCTTTTCTCATCGCTGGCTTTCTGTTGTCGTGGTCAACGTCAACAGCCAACAGTTACATCACGCTGTTTGTGGAGTTCAACTCAACTCTTCTGGAACCCGATGTGGCGAGCAGGGCAACCTTCCTTGTCCTGATCGCCACAGTGACCGCAATTGCAGGTTCGGTAGTCGGTGGATTGCTGAGTAGGTCTCGTTCACGATCAGCAGTCGTTTTTGGATCTGCAACCGCGGTCGTAGGAATCGCTATGGCAATCATTGTGATCTCCCCCGACCCATGGGGATTGACAATCGGTGCGCTCATTCTGGGCATTGGTTTCGGCTTTGCCAACGGATCAGAGTTCGCCCTCGCCCTGTCCGTGAATGAATCCTCGGACGCACTGGGTAAGAATCTCGGCACTCTGACTGCCACGACATCAGTGCCGTACGTCTTGGTGCCTGCCCTCGCGACCTTCTTGTTGCAGGACTCACCGGCCACAGGTTTGGTCACCCTATTCATTTGGGCAGCGCTCGCCGCGTTCATTGGGGCAACCATTGCGTTTACCTTGATGCGCACGCATGTCCGATCAAGGACCTGACAGATCTTCCACCCGGGTGGATCTTCTTCGCCAGAGGTGAGCGCAATCAGCGACCGACCGCCTCGCGCAGCAGGGTGACGGTGCTCGTCACATTGCTCTTGAACGAATCGGACGCTTGCGTTGCACTCTTCGTCGCTGCATCTACATAGGACTGCATCTCAGCGGGAATAGCGATGGCGGGAAACGA
>CAIXFB010000105.1 GCA_903918595.1 uncultured Actinomycetes bacterium | reverse complement strand
GCCCTTGACGACTTCAATGACCTGACCCTCAACAACGCCATCTTCTTCCTTGACCTTCTCAATGGTGCCCCATGCTCGCTCGTACTGAGCGCGCTTCTTGGACAGAATGAGACGTCCTTCTTTGTCTTCCTTTGTGAGCACCAGTGCCTCAACATGATCGCCAACTTTGACGACCTGAGAGGGATCAACATCGTGCTTGATGGAAAGTTCGCGTGAGGGGATTACACCCTCGGTCTTGTAGCCGATATCAAGGAGTACCTCGTCGCGGTCTACTTTGACGATGGTTCCCTCGACGATGTCGCCATCATTGAAGTACTTGATCGTTGCATCGATCGCTGCTAGAAAATCTTCGGCGCTGCCGATGTCATTTATGGCGACCTGATTGGGGGTAACTTGCACAGTGGTTGAAGTCATGGAGTGAAATTGCTCCGGCGGATCGGGATCGACGACTATCTATTTTCGCGAATCCAATGGATGTGCGCACCGCTCCCCATACATATGGGGGCCATGCACTTCCCTAGGTCTGGAACTACACGCCGGCAGGCAACCTGCCAAGGATAGGCCACCAGGGCTCCAGCTCTGACGTCAGGGCTGAAGCGGCCATGGGGGCAGCCTGAACGATGGGTCCAAGCCAGAATCAGTTCCCAGTGCGGTGGTGAGAGCCTCAGAGGTCGGCGGAACACCCGTTTGCACCCACTCCGATAGCGCCTCGATGGCACCCACCCGGGTGGCACTGGTGAAGTTGCAGTGTCCGGCGCCATATGGGGCACCCGGGTCCTCGGGATACATGCTTGGTGCCACCGTTATTCCAGTGCGCAACAGCTCTTCAGATCCGAGGGCGGTCACCGCTTCTGAAAAAACGGTTTGATTGGCAACGATCACCAAAGGATCGGCCGCCGTGTGCAGGCTCAGGACGGGCGCCTGCAGCGCACCCGTAAGGGGTTCCAACTCCCCTGCAGTAGCTCGGGCCGCTGCATCACCAACGACTGGGGGCCCAGTTGACCAGGCCGAGGCGATGATTTCCGTTGTACCCGGGAACTCCGCCTCAATCTTCGCAAGTTCTGTTGGCTCGATTCGATTGAGGAAGGTTGCGGGGTCGCTGGATGAGGCAGACCCACCCACACGTTGATCAAATTCAAAGCGGGCAAGGGTTCCAAAGGTGATAGCCGTCACGATCCCCTCGATGACCGCTGAAAGTCGAGATGAAGGTGTTGCTCCGTCGAATGTGCGGGTCTGGGTAGGCGCAGCAGCCATGGCACCTATCGCCAAGAGCACCCCCGCACGTGGGTCCTCGTCGTCTTGAGCAATCTCTAGAAGTGTTCGAAGGGATGGCTCTAATGCACGTACTGCGTCTTCATAGCCGCCGGGAAGATCAAGTGGCAGATCTGGCAAAACGGTCAATTTGGCAGCCAAGGTGACATCGACGGCAAGATCGAAATTCAACATGGGCCCGGCAAGCACTCCACAGAATGGTGCGGCACCATCGAGGAGATCAGGAATCTCCGCAAGATTTGCAGTGATCAGGCCGCCCAGCGAATCACCCCATGCAAGCACAGATGACGGCTCGGCAAAGTTCTCCCCGAAATACTGAATGAGGTCTCGACCCGCCGCTACTCCTTCGGATACAGCCCAACCGTTAGCCGCATATGCAGAACCGGCCAAGGCATATCCCCGCGAAAGTAACTCTTCGCCCGTGGCACGTTCGCCAGAAGCCCAACCGGGTGCTGGTTCAGCCGAACTGTCTACCGGCTCAAACTCAGGTGGTGTTGGGTACGCGCTTCGATAACCGTGGGAGTACAACAACAGAGTGCCATTCCACTTCTCCGGCAGCACAATTTCAAACGCCGCTCCATTGAGAACCCCTGTGCATTCAACCTCAGCACAAGTCGGCAGACTTTCCACCTGATTCGCTGAGCAACCAGAAAGAAACACTCCTGACAGAGCCAGTCCAATTGCGCTAGTGCGCAGCGCTTTCCCAGTTCTTCCCGATCCCGACGCTGACATCGAGCGGCACAGAAAGCTTTGCAGCACCAGCCATCTCCTTCCGAACAATGCGTTCCACCACGGCGCTCTCGCCAGGTGCAATTTCCAAGACAAGTTCATCATGAACTTGAAGAAGCAGCCTGCTGGACAGACTTTGTTCGCGTAGGGCGTGATGAACTCGCACCATGGCGACTTTCACGATGTCGGCGGCCGTTCCTTGGATGGGAGCATTCAGCGCCATCCGCTCGGCCATTTCGCGACGTTGCCGATTATCACTGTTGAGATCTGGAAGATAGCGACGCCGACCCATCATTGTGGAAGTGAAACCGGTGGCTCGCGCATCCTCAACCACGCTGGACAGATAATCCCGAACTCCACCAAACCTGAGGAAATACTCCCCCATCAATCTCGCCGCCTCATCGGGTGCAATGTGCAGTTGCTGCGCAAGGCCGTAGGGGGAAAGTCCGTACGCGAGTCCATAGGACATCGCCTTGATCCGGCGACGCATTTCGGGGTCAACAGATTCCGGTGAGACACCAAAGACTTTTGATGCAACTGTCGTGTGCAAATCTTCACCTGAAATAAAGGCCTCGATCAGACCTTCGTCTGCGGATGCGTGCGCCATGATACGCATCTCGATTTGACTGTAGTCAGCTGTCATGAGTGATTCGAAACCTGCACCGACGATAAAACATGACCTGATACGCCGTCCGGCATCTGTGCGAACTGGAATGTTCTGCAGGTTTGGATCTGATGATGACAATCGACCGGTTGCGGCAACAGTTTGTTTAAACGTGGTGTGAATCCGATGGTTCGCATCCGCCAGCGGTATGAGACCTTCGACTGTTTGCCGGAGTTTGGAGCGGTCGCGCCAAGCCAGTAACTGTTCCAATAGTGGATCGGACGTCTGCTCAAAGAGACTTGCGAGAGCTTCGGCGTCGGTGGTAAATCCTGTCTTTATCTTCTTAGTCTTCGGAAGCCCTCGCTCGCCGAACAAGATTTCCTGCAACTGTTTGGGTGATCCAAGGTTAAATTCCCGTCCGACTAATGCGAAAGCTTCACTTTCAGCCTCTCGCATCGCTGCCCCGAATTCGCTGGATAGCTCGCTGAGGCCACCCATGTCCACGCAGATACCGATATGTTCCATTTCGGCGAGGATCATGCTGGTGGGGAGTTCAACATCGTTCAGCAGCGGCCGGAGATCATCGCGATCAAGTGCAGCACCTAGGTCTAGACGCAGCGCGGCTATGACGTGTGCCCTTTCCCCCGCTGCCTGGGCATCTGCGCCATCATCAAAGGTCAGCTGATCCAGATCAGTTGCACCATCAATTTCAACACCTAGGACCCTCGCAGCAACATCGTGAAGATCGTAGGAACGTTGACCCGGAGCGATGAGATAGGCAGCTAGCGCGGTATCCATGTCTAGCCCCACAACCGGCCATCCCAATGTGAGAGTGGCCAGCAATGGACCTTTAACGTCGTGAGCGCACTTGGACACATTGGTATCGGCAAGCCATTCGGACACAGCTGCCTTCGCTTGCTTCGAGCTCAGATCGAAATACCCAACCCCTTGTGCGCCTGCAACCGCAATCGCGGTGAGATCACCTTGGCCTTTAGACCACTCCCCGACGAAGTAGACGGCTGCAGTTGCGCCAGTGCGCGACAGCCATGCGGTGGCCTCATCAGGTTCCACCATCGATACCTCAAGACGAACTGCCGTATCTCGCGCGAATTCCGATGCACCTCCTGTCTCAGCTGTGCGGGATCTTGCACTTGATGGAAGGGAAGAGAGTCGAGTGCGCAAGGTGCGAAACTGCAGGGCATCAAACAGCGGGTCCACAAGCTCTGCATCCCAACCAGTCCAACGGGCATCAGAGATTGTGGCCGAAAGTGGTACATCGGAGATCAATTCAGTGAGTTCACGGTTGATGAGTACCTGCGGTAGGGCCCCGCGAAATGCTTCACCAACCTTGCCTGGAACCTCTGCGGCTTTGTCCACGAGTTCCTGCAGGGAACCAAATTGGTGGATCCATTTCACCGCGGTTTTTTCGCCTACTCCCGGAACGCCCGGCAGGTTGTCGCTCGGATCACCACGAAGGGCCGCGAAATCCGGGTATTGGGTGGGCGTCAGACCGTACTTCGCCTCCACCGCCTCAGGAGTCATGCGGGCAAGCTCGGAAACTCCCTTCACCGGATACAGCACTGTTACCTCTGGGGCAACCAATTGAAATGCATCTCGGTCACCGGTCACGATGGAGACCGGCACATCGTTTTCTCGAGCTTGCCTGGTCAACGTGGCGATAATGTCGTCGGCCTCAAACCCTTCGATAGCCAAAGAAACGATCCCCATCGCTGCGAGAACCTCGCGGATGAGATCAACCTGTCCCTTGAACTCAGGAGGAGATGAAGCTCTGGTTGCCTTGTACTCGGGGAATCTTTCAGTACGGAAGGTCTTTCTGGAGACATCGAAGGCGACGGCTACGTGGGAAGGCGCTTCGTCTCGAAGCACGTTGATGAGCATTGATGTGAAGCCATATACGGCGTTTGTTGGTTGACCAGTAGATGTTGAAAAATTACCCACCGGCAAGGCAAAAAATGCTCTGTAGGCCATCGAGTGCCCATCAAGCAGGAGGATTTTTTCGGTGGTCACGATGTGATCCTAGGTCCGGGATGATCGCTCGATAGACAGATAATGTGTCGACATGACTGAGGATGTATCGAAAGACCTGACCGCCTTCCTGCAACAAGCCGGGATGGGGGCTCTAGGAACTCGCATGGGCATTGAACTGATCGAAGCTCGGCCTGGCCTTGTCGTGGCGACGATGCCCGTGGCCGGCAATACCCAGCCCTACGGTTTGCTTCATGGCGGTGCCAGTGCCGTTCTCGCCGAGACGATCGGTTCCCTGGTGAGCGCTATCCATGCCGGTCCTGATGCCCTCGTTGTGGGAGTGGACCTCAACTGCACCCATCACAAGTCCGCTCGTGAAGGGCTCGTGACCGGTCGGGCAACCCTGATTGCAGCTGGCCGAACGCTCGCGTCATCTGCTGTCGCCATCACCGACGAGGCAGGTAATCCCATCTGTACCGCCCGCCTCACCTGTCTCATCCGACCCAAATAGCTCAGCAATCTAGACATAGTGACCAAACTGGATACCGAGAAGGCTGCCCGTGAACTCTTACTCATGGGTAGGGTTTCGCTTTCATGAGAACTTTTCACTCGTTCGCATCCTGATGAGCTCCGGGAGGTAACAACGTGCTGCAGCGCAGGCGCACCATCGTCGGAGCATTTCTCCTGCTGTTTATAGGACTTTTCGGTCTTGCCGGAACAGCCCCAGCCATGGCAGAAGGATCAGCGATTGTCGGAGTCATCACTGATCCGAGTGGAAACCCTGTTCCAGACGTCCTCATTGGCGTGGCTGCTGAAGGATTCACCGAGACCGGGACGACCGGCCCTGACGGTGCATTTCGGATCGAAATCCCCAAGGGCGGCTCATACGAGGTCAGCATCGATGTGACGACCCTCCCCGAGGGCATTTCGCTGGCAAAGGCGGAAGACGAGTCTCGAACGCTCCTCGTACTTGGCGGCGAGAAAAAGATCATCATCAAGTTGGTAGATGGTGAGGGAACCGAAAGCGCCGGACCCATAGATCCAGAGACTGGTGAAGCCAGCGTTTCCGCCACCGGTGGAACAGGGCAACAAGTTATTCAGCTTTTCTTTGACGGAATCCTTTTCGGCATTTTGATCGCTCTTGGCGCCTTAGGTCTGAACCTCATTTTTGGCACCACCGGCCTCACGAACTTCTCGCACGGGGAACTGCTCACGCTGGGTGCTTTCACAGCCATCGTGCTCAATGAACTTGGTGTGCACATCATTATCGCGGCCCCGATTGCCGTTATCTTCTCCGCTTTGATTTACGGTGGTGGCCAGAACAAACTTCTGTGGAAACCGCTTCGGCGCCGTCGAACCGGACTCATCGCCAGCATGATTGTGACCATTGGCCTGGCAATCACGCTTCGCTACACGCTCCTGCTGTTTTTCGGTGGTTCTCCTCGTAGCTACCAGCAGTACGCCGGCATGACGGGTATCTCGATCGGACCATTTAGCACCACGCCCAAGGCGCTTATTTTGGCCGCCATCGCCGTCGTGGTGCTTGCTGTGACAGTGTTCTGGCTGCAAAATTCACGGATTGGTAAGGCAACTCGCGCGGTCTCAGACAACCCTGCGCTTGCCTCAACGACCGGTATCAACGTTGAGCGAGTGATCTCGGTGGTCTGGATATTGGGAGCCGGTCTTGCTGCCTTCGCCGGAATTTATCTCGGGCTCACCCAGGATGTGACCTGGAACATGGGTCAGCGCCTCCTCCTCGTCATGTTCGCCGCCATCACCCTTGGCGGTCTGGGCACCATTTGGGGAGCAATCGTGGGCTCACTCGTTGTGGGTGTGTTTATCCAGATGACCACCCTGTTCATCCCGACAGAGATGAAAACAGTTGGCGCGCTCTTCCTGATGATCGTGATCTTGATGGTGCGGCCTCAAGGCTTACTCGGCCGACGAGAGAGGGTGGGCTGATCATGGATATCGGCTTCGTTCTAGCTCAATCCATCACCCAGGCTCTGGGCGTTACAGCAATCATCTACTGTCTCGCGGCAATTGGCCTGAACATCCAATTCGGGTATACCGGACTGCTCAACTTTGGTCAGGTCGCATTCGTCACTGTCGGCGCGTATTCCATCGGCGTCGTTGTAGTCACGATGGGTCTCAGCCTGTGGCTTGCCATTCCCATCGCCCTCCTTGCATCAGTTATCTTGGCGTTGATCTTGGGTATTCCAACCCTTCGCTTACGCGCTGACTACCTAGCCATCGTGACAATTGCCGCTAGCGAATTGCTCAGGCTTGTGGTGCGCTCTATCGCCCTACGCGACATCTTCGGCGGCGTGAACGGTATCAACGGTAAAATCGGTGAACAGTTTCACGCGCTGAACCCACTGCCTGCCGAATTCGTCACTCCCTACCTCACGTTCTCGCGTCAAGATGCGTGGGTAGTACTGGTGGGCTGGGTGATCATTGCGATCATCAGTTTCGGGGTGTGGCTGCTCGTTCGAAGCCCGTGGGGCAGAGTGGTTCGTGGCATTCGCGAAGACGAGTACGCAGTAGTCTCGCTCGGGAAGAACGTCTTCGTCTACAAGATGCAGGCGCTCATTCTCGGCGGCATGGTCGGTGCCATGGGTGGCATAATCTGGGCGATTGCAAAACAGTCTGTGCAACCTGACACCTTCGTACCGGACGTCACCTTCTTCACCTACACAATCCTGCTGCTCGGTGGGGCGGCACGAATTTTTGGCCCGATCGTTGGCGCGATCCTGTTCTGGTTCCTCCTCGCAGGTGTCGGCGAATTCCTCAGTCAGGCCATCCAGGCTGGTTGGATTGACTTCCTCAAGCCAACGGATGTCGGGCCAATCCGATTTATCCTTGTCGGCATAGGTTTAATGAGTCTGATGATCTTCAGACCTCAAGGGATCTTCGGTGATAAGAGGGAGCTGGCACTCGATGGCCGTTGATACGAAATCCGCTTTGGGTCCGCGCGGGCAAGCATCTCAGGCGGCCCTCGCACATGTTCCCAACATTCCAGGTTCAGCTAAGCCTGATCCGATTCTCGATGTGCACTCCGTCAAGCGTTCGTTTGGTGGTCTCACGGCAGTCGACGTGGAACAAGTCCAAGTGCAACGTGGTGCAATCACAGCCCTCATCGGACCAAACGGTGCTGGCAAGACCACGTTCTTCAACCTGCTCACCGGTTTTGATGCGCCAGACACCGGCGAGTGGACCTTCAACGGCCAGCAAGTAGCTGGCACTGCGCCTTATAAGTTGGCACGCCGTGGAATGGTCCGAACCTTCCAGCTGACCAAAGCGTTGAGCCGTCTCACCGTCATGGACAACATGCTGCTGGGGGCGAAAGGTCAGACCGGCGAGCACATTTATGCCGCGTTCTTCCCGTTCTTGTGGTCAAAGCAGGAGCGAGCCAATCGCGAGCGTGCGATGGAGCTGCTCTCCCGCTTCAACCTGGCCGAAAAGTCTGCGGATTTTGCCGGATCCCTTTCTGGCGGACAACGAAAGCTTCTGGAAATGGCTCGGGCTCTCATGTCTGATCCAGAATTGATCATGTTGGATGAGCCAATGGCGGGGGTGAACCCCGCTCTGACCCAGTCGCTCCTGCATCACATCAAAGACATCCGCGAGGAAGGCACCACCGTGCTTTTCGTGGAGCACGACATGGACATGGTCCACGACATTGGCGATTGGGTCATCGTCATGGCGATGGGTCAGATCATCGCTGAGGGCCCGCCAGGTGCCGTGATGAAGGATCAGAACGTCATTGACGCCTACTTGGGCACGCACCACGACAAGGAACTCACGGAGTCCGGGAAATCCTTGACGGTCGATTCTGACCCAGAAGGGACACACTCATGACCTTCACCGAACCCAGCGATCTGCCACCGGAGAATAGTCCCGACAACCCCAACGAGTTCGCGGCCGAGCTTTTCATTGACGCTGAGCAGAAGACCACCGCGGAGCGCGCAACTGTTGAGCAGATTCACAAATCTGAATCCATGGGCGCACTCGTTCGCGCTGACGGCCTTTTCGCCGGCTATTTTCCCGGTGTCAATATCCTCAATGGTTCGGATTTGTATGCCAAGGAAGGCGAACTCGTCGGCATCATCGGACCCAACGGGGCTGGGAAGTCAACGTTGCTCAAAGCAATCTTCGGCCTGGTCCGTGTAAACGAAGGGGCCGTCCTCCTTCGCGATGAGGACATCACCAATCTGCGGGCAGATGAACTGGTCAGGCGAGGCGTGGGCTTTGTCCCCCAGAACAACAACGTTTTCCCATCCTTGACCATTGAAGAGAACATGCAGATGGGTGCTTTCCAGGACCCGAAGAAGTTCACCGAGCGTTTTGACAAGGTCGCAGGGCTGTTCCCCACCCTTGGAGAACGACGTAAACAGCGAGCAGGCTCACTCTCCGGCGGCGAGCGTCAAATGGTCGCCATGGGTCGCGCCCTCATGATGGAGCCCAGTGTGCTGCTTCTG
>CAIXFB010000104.1 GCA_903918595.1 uncultured Actinomycetes bacterium | reverse complement strand
GCATCTCTTCACCGACCGTGCGGCCACACTCTTCAAGGTGTGCATGCAAGCCCGGGCCATTTTCACCAAGCAATACATGGCGAGCAAGCGAGTAACCGTTGGAATGCAAACCCGACGAAGCCATCGCGATGACCACATCGCCTTCGCGCACCTTCGCCGGACCCAGCAGGAACTGCGCATCAACGATGCCGGTGCCCGCGCCCGCAATGTCATATTCATCCGGGGCCATCAGACCTGGATGCTCGGCGGTCTCCCCACCAACCAATGCGCAGCCGGCAAGGAAGCAACCCTGTGCAATGCCCGACACAATCGCCGCGACGCGCTCGGGAACCACTGACCCCACCGCGATGTAATCGGTCATGAACAGCGGCTCCGCACCACACACCACCAGATCATCGACCACCATCGCCACCAGGTCGATTCCCACTGTGTTGTGAATATCTAGAGCGCGCGCAACTGCGATTTTTGTTCCGACCCCATCGGTGCTCGTTGCAAGGAGAGGTTGTTGCATGTGCTTGAAGGAAGAGATATCCAAGAGCCCCGCGAAGCCGCCAAAATCTCCAAACACTTCAGGGCGCTGGGCTTTGGCGATTGAAGCCCGCATGAGCTCGACAGCGCGTTCACCAGCTTCAACGTCAACTCCTGCTGCCGCGTAAGAAGATTCGGTCACGGCCTGCTCAGTGCGTCATGGGCGCCGCCGGTTGCGCCAAAGGTGACGCCGTCAACATCGGTCACTACGCGCTTTTCGATTCCGTCCAGCATTCCCTTGCCAACGTGATTCTCTTCTGGCAGATCAACCGGATAGACCCCGTCGAAGCAGGCGCGGCACAGATTGTCTTTAGGAATTGTGGTTGCCTCAACAAGAGCATCAAGGTCAACAAAGCTCAGGGAGTCGGCACCGATCGAGGTGCAGATCTCATCGACGGTGAGTCCGTTCGCGATGAGTTCTGCTTTGTTCGCGAAGTCAATGCCGTAGAAGCATGGCCATTTGACGGGTGGACTCGAGATCCGCACATGCACTTCGAGGGCACCGGCCTCGCGCAACATCCGCACCAGCGCACGCTGGGTGTTGCCGCGCACGATCGAATCGTCAACAACGACGAGCCGCTTCCCGGCGATCACATCTCGCAGCGGGTTGAGTTTGAGTCGAATGCCCAACTGGCGAATCGTTTGCGAAGGTTGAATGAATGTGCGCCCGACGTATGCGTTCTTCACCAAACCTTCCGCGAAAGGGATACCCGACTCTTGCGCGTAACCAATTGCCGCGTAACGCCCTGACTCGGGGACGGGGATCACCAGATCAGCGTCGACCGGATGTTCGCGGGCAAGGCGCTTGCCGATGTCAACGCGCGTGGCTTGCACACCTCGTCCAGCAATGCTGGTGTCAGGACGAGCGAGGTAGACGTACTCGAAGAGGCAACCTTTGGGTGCTGCTTCTGCAAACCGATGGGAGCGCAAACCCTGCTCATCGATCGCGATCAGTTCACCCGGTTCAATCTCCCGAACAAAAGCTGCGCCCACGATGTCGAGGGCGGCGGTTTCACTGGCCACCACCCAACCGCGTTCGAGTTTGCCGAGGGTCAGCGGACGGATGCCCTGCGGGTCGCGCGCGGCGTAGAGCGTGTTCTCGTCGATGAACACGAGCGAGAAAGCTCCGCGCACGTTCGGCAACTCCTCGAGCGCCGCCGCCTCGAAGGACAGATCAGGATGCGTGGCGAACAGCCCCGATAGGACCTCCGTGTCGGTGGTGGCGTGCAACCCAGCGTTGAGCGGAAGCTCGCCGGAGAACTCCATGCGCTGGTTCAGCCGCTCCTGAAGCTCGCGGGTGTTGGTCAGATTGCCGTTATGACCGAGCGCCAGGTTGCCGGTGGCGGTCGAGCGAAATGTAGGTTGGGCGTTCTCCCACACACTGGCACCCGTAGTGGAGTAGCGCGTATGGCCAATGGCCATGAATCCCTGCAGTGACTCCAGGCTCGCCTCGGTGAACACCTGCGATACCAAACCCATGTCTTTGTACACGACGATATGTGAGCCATCGCTGACCGCGATTCCGGCAGATTCCTGGCCGCGGTGCTGCAGTGCATACAGTCCGAAGTAGGTGAGCTTTGCTACCTCTTCACCTGGTGCCCAGACCCCAAAAACCCCGCAGGCATCCTGCGGACCTTTCTCTCCGGGCAGCAGATCGTGGGAGAGACGCCCATCAGGCCGAGGCACAAGCCCGATCCTACTCGCGAAACCTCTCGCGAAGGTCAGCCCAGGCTGCCTTCCATTTCGCGTATGGGACACACGTCACTCCTGTGCGCCCGTCAAGACAGGTAGAGCTCGGAGTGGTCCAGAAGTAGACATCTGACCAATACTTGGGAGCGGTCGCGAAGTAGACCGCGCAGTGGTCGGGGTTGCTGGTTTCGGCGCATGCGAGGGGGTTAGCCGGCGCTTCACCGAAGAATTCCGCCGCCTGCGCGTTCACCGCAGGTGACGTGATCCAATCGATCCACTTATAGGCGCAGTTGACGTTTGGGGTGCGGCTGCCGATCATCCAGGAATCGGACCATCCGGTGGCGCCCTCCTTCGGCTTGACCGAATCGACCTTGCCCCCTTCGGCGGCCACCGCATTCGCAATCACCTGCCACGAGCCGGTTACCGCCACCTCCCCAGAAACGAGTTCAGCAACCTGACGATCGAAATCACTCCAGTAGTCGAGCAATATCTTCTGCTGATTGCGCAGGAGTTCGATCGCTGCCGCGAACTGGGTTTCATCGAGTGCATAGGGATTGGTGATACCCAGGTCAGGTTCCTTCGACATCAAGTACAGGGCGGCGTCGGCAATATAGATCGGTGAGTCGTAGGCGGTCACTTTTCCTGCTGCTGCTGAATTCGAATCCCAGGTGATTCCCCACGACGTGGGTGCGGGCGAAATTTCACGAGGATTGAACACCAAGATATTTGCCGCCCGGCCGTGTGGGACGCCGTACACAACTCCATCCTGCGTATTCCATTGCTGCCCGCGCAATTCGGGAATCAGATCGTCGTAATTGGTCAGCAGGTTTGTATTTATCGGTTGCACATTTTGCTCAGAAATGAGCGTGCCCGTGATGTCCCCCGATGCAGACACCACATCCCATGCACCCGTTGCCATCAACGCTGCCGCTTCGTCGGAACTGCCAATCTCGCGAACAGTCGCGGCGCAACCCGTGGCTTCGGTGAATGGTGCGACCCAGTCCGCTTCGGGATCAACGGCTCCATTCTCGGCATAGCCGGGCCACGCAAGAATCCGCACCTCGCCTTCACCATCAGTGATGGGACCGGCAAAGGGACTAGTTGCAGGTACGGCAGTGGTGGGATTCAGTGCTGATTCCTCAGTCGCACCCGAGCACGCTGCGAGGGCAATCGTGAGCGCGACCAACACCGCAAGCGCAGGTTTCCTGTTGGTATTCATAGGTTTAGGCAGGGTAGACGTTTGCCGAACCAGTGACGAGGACCCGCACACTCGATCCGGGAGCGATCTCAGACTCCCCTGGCACCCGCACTGCAATGTCTTCACCCGTTGCAAGTCGCACCTGCAGCAAAGAGTCGTGTCCGTGATACGTCACCGAGCGAACAGTGCCCGATCCACCGCGCGCAGGCGCATCACCCACCGGACGCGGATCAACAACTACCAGTTGCTCCGGTCGCAGCACCGCAATCACCGGACCTGACGCTCCGGTTACACCACCGCGCACTGCTACTGGTCCCAGTGGGGTGTCCACAGACTCGGCGCCATTCCACATCGCCCGCAGCTCAACAGCCTCGCCAATGAATCTCGCCACCGAAAGGTCCGCGGGGTCTTGGTACAGCACTGCCGGCGTCGCCATTTGCACCAGAGCACCATCGCGCATGATTGCCACCCGATCTGCAATCGAGAGTGCCTCCTCTTGATCGTGCGTGACCAGCACGGTGGTGGTGCCGATACGGGTCAACAACTCACGCACCTCTGCTCGCAACGTGGTGCGCATGCCGGCATCGAGCGCGGAAAAGGGTTCATCAAGGAGTAGCACTTCCGGCCTTGGTGCAAGAGCACGCGCAAGAGCAACCCGTTGCTGTTGCCCACCGGAAAGTTCCTGCGGGCGGGCATCAGCAAACGCAGCCATGCCCACCATCTCCAGAACCTCATCAACCCGCTGCGTACTTGCAGCCGATCGATCAAGGCCAAACCCGACGTTACGACGCACATCAAGGTGCGGAAAGAGTGCACCTTCTTGCGGAACGATGCCCACATGCCGGTGCTCCGGAGGCACCCACTCCGCCGGACCCGAAACAACCGTGTGGCCAAAACGCACAGAGCCAGAAGTGGGTTTCAAGAAGCCGGCGAGTACCCGCAGCAGCGTCGTTTTACCCGAACCACTCGAACCCAGAACCGCAACGAACTCAGCTGAGTCAACCTGCAGGTTCAGATCAACCAGTACAGGAGTGCGGCCGTAACCGGCGGTGATCCCGGCTACCTCGACACTGGTCACGCCCCCACCGTATCTAGTACCGATGAGTTGGGTTGGTCGTCCTGGGTAGCACCCACATGCCGGCGCTCACGCGACATGAACATGGAGAGCGCGAAAGCCGGAATGGTGGCCAATGCAATCAGCGCGAGTGCGTAGGGGGCCCCGGATCCGTATGCGGCGATTTCCGTGCGACTCCACAGTTCAGTTGCCAGGGTGTCAAAGCCAGTGGGGCGCAACATCAGTGTTGCCGGAAGTTCTTTCATGGCGGTGAGCAGCACGAGCAATCCACCAGCGGCGATGCCCGGCCACGCGATGCGCAACGTGGTCTGCGTCCACGCTGAGAACGGGTTTCGGCCCAGGGTGCGGGCGGTCTGTTCCAGCACAGGGGGAACAGCTGCAATAGAGGTGCGGGTAGCCCCGATGGATTTGGGGAGGAAAAGAACCGCATAGGCAAATGCGAGTGTGAACAGAGTTTGATACAGGAACGGCACGGTGTTGATGGT
>CAIXFB010000103.1 GCA_903918595.1 uncultured Actinomycetes bacterium | reverse complement strand
TGCAAAGGAAATTCGCGATGGCGGTCTAGATACCCCGATCATCTCCGGCTTCGGCATGGATGGTGACTTCTGGGTCGGCGCAATCCCGAACCTCTCGGATTACTACGTAGTGACCTACGCAGCCAAGAACGGTGATGACTCTAATCCGGATGTCAACGCCGCCGCGGCTGAGTACGAGGCTGCATACGGCAACGCTCCCGACGTCGGTGGATTCGTCACCGGTGCAACCACACTGCAGGTCATCCTTGAGGCCTACAAGCAGGCTGGCACGTGGGACGGTGCTGCACTCGCAAAGACGATCGAGACGTTTAAGGATGTGCCCACGTTGGCAGGTCCCACGAGCTTCTCGCCTGATTTGCACATCAACGTTGAGCGCCCGATGGCGGTTCTCGAGGTTGTTGACGGCAAGCTGAAGTTCATCGAGACGGTGACTGCTGAAAAGGTCGTCTTCCCGTAATGACGGACTCTGTGACACCCCGGTCGCGCTCTCTGAGCGTGGCCGGGGTGTCTCGGTCATTCGCCGGTGTTCAGGCCCTCACGGGGGTGACGTTGGCGGTGGAACCGGGAATGGTCCTCGGGCTCATTGGCCCGAACGGTGCTGGTAAATCCACGCTCGTAAACATTATTAGCGGATACGACTTTCCTGATGAGGGATCGGTTCTGCTGAACGACGAAGACATCACGATGGCAAAGCCGCATATCCGCGCTCGTCGCGGACTCGCCCGTACCTTCCAGCATGGGCACCTCTTCGGCGGCCTTACCGTGCGCGAGAACATCGAAGTCACCGCGCTGGGCACCGGAAAATCTGCTCGCGAATCGGTCACAACGGCAGATGAATTACTTGACGAGTACCACCTTCGCGATCGCGAGAATCATCCAGCGAGTTCCCTGCCCCACGGCGTAGAACGTCGTGCGGGAGTCGCGCGCGCATTGGCGACTTCGCCGGACTACGTACTTCTTGACGAACCAGCAGCTGGCCTGAATGAGGGCGAAATCGGGGAATTTGCCAACAACATCCGCCATCTTCGAGACCGCGGGCTCGGTGTTTTGCTGATCGACCACAATGTGCGCCTGATCCTTGACGTGTGTGATCGCATTCACGTTCTGGTCGAGGGTCGCACTCTTCTTGAGGGCACCCCCGATGAGGTCCGCAACAGCGACGAACTCGTCGAGGCGTACCTGGGAAGGAGCGGAAGTGTCCAACGCTGACAAAGGACTTTCCGTTGTTGATCTCACCGTGGCCTACAACGGTGTGCCGGCGGTGCGGGGAATCAGTCTTGAGGTCCCAGCTGGTCAGGCAATCGGTCTGATTGGACCGAACGGCGCTGGCAAATCCTCAACGTTGCTCTCCATCATGGGCGCGATCCCGCGCGGTGGAACGGTGCTCGTTGATGGCGTAGACGTTGCCGGGCTACCCCCGGAGAAAGTTGTTCGCAAGGGCGTTTCCCTCGTGCCTGAAGGCCGTCACGTGTTTGCTGACCTCACGGTCATGGATAACTTGCGCTTAGGTGCGGTGGGCCGTCGGGATAAGTCCGGATATGCCGAAGCTTTGGAAAATGTTCTTACGATGTTCCCGATCCTGAGCGAGTTCTCAGCGCGCCAAGCTGGCTTGCTCTCCGGGGGCCAGCAGCAGCAGTTGGCGATTGGTCGGAGTCTGATGGCTGATCCGGATGTGCTCATGCTTGATGAGCCGAGTCTGGGCCTTTCTCCCACCGCGGTGGATACCGTCTTCGAAGCCCTCGATGTGATCCGCGGGTTGGGTAAGGCTGTGCTGGTCGTGGAACAGCGCGCTGAGTTCACGATCGCTTTCTGTAACCGCACATATGTACTGCACGATGGTGAAATCACCTTGACGCTCAAACCGGAAGACGCCAACAACGTCGACGTTCTCACACAGGCGTACTTCGGATGAGTCAACTCCTGCAGTCCCTCGTTGACGCACTCTCCGCTGGCGCCACCCTTGGACTCGCTGCTCTGGCGATCGGCCTCGTGTTTGGCGTTATTCGCCTGGCCAACTTTGCAACCGGTGAAATCATCACGGCAGGTGCTTACACACTGATCTTCACGTGGCAGCTCGGCTGGTACATCTCGATTCCATTCGCAATCATCGTTGCGGTGCTGCTGTCTTTGCTGATGGAGCTTTCGGTTTTCTCGCGAATGCGCGCAGCCACACCCGCTACTTTGCTGATCGCCAGTTTCGGCTTGAGCTTCTTGCTTCAGCGGGTGTACGAGCTTGCCTTCACCAACAATGTGCAGACCGCTCCGGTGGCAAGTGAACTCGCCCAGTCGATTTCGATCGGCGGGGTGCGCATCCAGATGCTCTCAGTCGCCACGATTCTGCTCGCCGCAATTCTTCTGACAGGTTTGCAGTTGTTCCTCACGCGAGCCAGCCTAGGTTTGCAGCTCAAGGCGGCAGCGGCTGACTTCAAGACCGCTCGACTGATCGGCATCCCAGCGAGCCGGGTGATCGGTTTGAGCTTTGCCCTGAGCGGCATTTTGGCCGCGGCCGTAGCGTTCGTGACAACAGTCCAGACCGGCGCTGTTGGACCCACGTTCGGAGTGCCCATCACGATCTTGGCCTTGGTGGGTGCAGTGATCGGTGGCATCGACAAAATTTCTGGTGCGCTGGCCGGTGGCTTCCTGGTCGGATTCGCCACCTCGATGCTCGCCTCTTGGCTGCCCCAAGACATGAGCAACTTCAAGGATGCGTACGTGTTCATGCTCGTGATTGGTGTCCTCTTGATGCGCCCTCAAGGTTTACTGATTCGTGGCCGCGGGGCGGTCCGCACATGAGCGCGCAGGAGCCCGCGGTGGCGCAGAAGTCTTTGATGTGGCGTCTTGGACCGTTGTGGTCCTTGGTGAGTTTGCTGCTGATCGTTTATGCAGTGACGTTGGTGAACAGCCGTTTGGGTGATGGCATCCAGGTGCAGATGCGCTATGCACTGGTGAACCTTGTGATCGTTGTTGCGTTGCAGATGTTCATCGGCACCTCAGGAGTGTTGAGTTTTGGGCACGTGGCATTTGTCGCAGTGGGCGCTTGGACGGTCGGGCTGCTCACCATTGATCCCGAACTCAAGCGCAACCTGCTCCCCGACATGTTCCCGTTCCTGTTCGATGTGCAGGCACCGTGGTTAGTCGCCGTCATATTGGGTGGTCTCGTTGGCGGGTTGCTCGCCGTCATCGTGGGGCCGTTCCTGATGCGTCTGAACGGCCTTCAGGCGGGTATTGCGACCTTCGCCCTTCTCGGCGTGGTGAGTCAGGTCCTCACGTACTGGTCGAGCATCGGCCCGCGCAGCGGACAGTCGATGGTCGGTATCCCTGATGTGCTCAATCTTCAGACGACGATGCTGATCACGTTGGTGATCATCGTCATCGCGTGGCTGTTCCAGCGCACCAAACCGGCGAGGTTACTGCGGGCCGCGCGCGAAGATCCGATCGCCGCAGCAGCGTCGGGTATCAACGTCGTTCCCCAGCGAGTGATCGCGTTTGCTGTCTCTGGGGTCGTGGCAGGGGTTGCAGGTGGCATGTTCGCCTTGACCAACCGGGTGCTTCAAGCAAGTCAGTTGGGGATCGAACTTACGTTCATCACCTTGGCCATGTTGGTCCTAGGCGGGGTGCTCTCGCTGAGCGGTGCCATCGTGGGCGCACTTGTATTCAGCCTCATCGACCTGGTCCTGGTGCAGCTTCAAAGTGGCGTCGACATTGGCAGTTTTGTCGTATCCATCCCGCAGGGTGCACGCCCGATTGTGTTGGCCCTGGTACTGATTGGCATGCTGCTATGGAGACCAAGTGGTCTCACCGGCGGGCGAGAATTCGTCTGGCCATTCCGCAAGCACGCTCCACTGCCGGGTAACCCGGTCACCAACGACTAATCCGTGAATCGAAACGTGCGAGCTTTAGGCAGGAAGTGCAGCCGCTAACTGTGTGCCGGTCTCATCAGCCAGCGCAGCCGCTCGTAGTCCAGCAAGTCGGTCGGCCGGCATGGGGCCGGCTACCAAGATCGGAAGCGCAGCCATCATCGAGTTGAAATTGCGCATTCCGTTGGCGTGCGTGTCGCCGTAACCCTTCACCACTTGTTGGCACTCAACGATTTGGCAGCCGAGCGCGTAGTCGCCAGGGGTGTATTCGCGGACCAACGTGAGCCAGCTATCGATACGGTGCTGTTCTTCACCAAAACGAAGTGAACGACGACGCAACGGGCGAAGGCGGGCAAGCAGGTACAAGGTTGTGAAGCCCCACAGCGAGGTGGTCTGGATCTTGATGCCGTTGTGGGTGACCTTGAAAATGATCTTGTTCATCAAAGCAGAGCGCAGCAGCCAGCGGCCAAGTGCGGTGGGCAGGGTGTCAGAGATTTCTTCAACCTGTGGGTGCAGGTATTCGTGGACCTGCATGACCTCATCACCCTTGACTCGCGCCTCGGTCCCCACGCGATCAAACCGGCGCTTGCGGGTTTTGTGGAATGCGACGCGAATGGTGTCTTCGTATGTCATCCAGAGAGCGGTGTAGCGCGCAGCCTCGGTGGTAAGACGAGCTTCGCCGTCAGGATCGGCTTCGAGGGCGGCAATGCTTGCCACTCGATCCAGGTACTGATCCGCATACTTGACATCTTGGTACTCGGCCGTGCGCTTAATGCCGTGTACGAGCATGAGCCGCGCTGCTGCCGGGAACTCGGTGGCGATGCGCTGGGCCTGCGCCTGCAGCTTGCTGCCCACCATGGAGGCCGGGTCGGAGATTGCGCGGGCCACATCGGCTGCATCGGGAACAGCGGGAGCACCAGGTAGCGGGAGATCATCGGGGCGCATCCCGATGGTCACATCCACGGTGGGCCGGATCGGAGCTAGAGCAACTGCGTACCCACCTTCGAATGCGCGAAGGCTCGCCTCAACCCCTTTGCCACTCGAGCGGATGGCATCTTCGAACTGTTCGCGGGTGAAGGGCAGAACTCCCGCGCCGCACAGGGCGCCGAAGAGGACGGCGCTAATCACGCTGCCCGTATCTTCAGCGATGCGGGCAAAGTCACCGCGGATGAAGCGTTGCGATGCCCCGAGTGCTGCTTCCACTAACTCGGTGGAATCGATCCGGCCATCACCCATCGCCGTGCGCTCGGGCATGGAGTAGGTGCGACTAGTTGAGGCGATCAAGGTCGTGCGTTCTGGGGTGACGAATCCACGCTGGACTGCGCGGCCACCTTCCATGAGTTCTGACGCAACCACGATGTCGACCTCGCCGGGAGTGGGCATCGTGCCGAGCACCGGGTAGCCACTTCCTGCGTTCTTGGGAAAGAGCTCAACGTAATAAATCGTGGCACCGGTGCGTTGGGCCACGCCAGGCACCGACGTGCTCTGGGCGAAGTAGCCGTTGTCTTCTGCGAGAGCGACTGTCCAGTCAGAAAGCACGCCGCCACCCTCGCCACCCATGGCCAGAACAGCCATGGTGATGGGCCGGGTGCGCTGCGGTGTTTCAATCGCTACGGAGAAACCTGCGGTCATGGCTTGGGTTACGCCCTTCGTGTCACTAGTGGTGTGGAGTTGTTGTTACCGGGGTTCGATGCCGGCGAGGCGCTTTTCGACACCTGTTTGCAGGAATCCGATGTACCGCGTGCGCATTGCTGTCTTGAATCGGTCCCAGCGAGATGGGTTGATGATGACTTGGGTCCGATAGAACGACGGGCATAAAGCGGCTGCGTGCGCGTTCTCACCGCACAGGCCACAGCCCACGCAGGTACTCAGCACTGTTGCAATCGGATCCTTGCGCATCGGGTCAGGATTTTCCGCGATGGTGAGTGATGGGCAACCCGAGATGCGGATGCACGAGTGATCACCTGTGCAGGTTTCGGGGTCCACGCCAAATCGCTCATTCACCACGCGCTTGCCATCTTTGATCGCTTTCACCTTGGCCGGTTTTTCGCGACGCATTCGGTTCAGCGTGCATTCACTCTGCGCGACGATGACCTTGGGGCCCTTGTCAGTTGACGTGAGTGCTTCTTTGAATAGGTCGCGCATCTGGGCAACCTTGTAGGTGTTGGTGATGGTTCGCGACCACTTCACACCGATACCACGCACCGCACGCTCAATGGGGTGTTTGGTCGAGCGGAGCGGGTTCTCGGCATGGGAAGACAGCACGTCTTGGCCGCCGGTGGCCGCGCTGTAGTCATTGTCGACGATCACCAGAAGTTGATCGTTTTCATTGAATACCGCGTTACCTACGCCCGAGGTGAGTCCGTTGTGCCAGAAGCCGCCATCACCCATGAATGCGATGGGGCGCTTGTTGGCGTCTTTGCCATTGAGGCCGGATGCGGCAGCAGAACCAAGGCCATAGCCCATCGTGGTGGCACCGATGTTGAACGGTGCATTGATGGAGAACAGGTGACAGCCGATGTCTGCGCTGACGTGGTGTTCGCCCACCTCCCGCTGGGCCAAGGTGAGTGCCGCAAAAATCGGACGCTCTGGGCAGCCGGTGCAAAAGCCTGGTGGGCGTCCTTGCACGAGGTCCGCCTTGATGCGCGGTGCATATGGACTGCGCGGGTCTTCGCGGGGAAGGGTGATTGTGGGCAGGTTTGCCGGATCGAGAAGGTGTGATGCGTACTTCTGCATGAAAGCGAAGACGCCCCTGGTGACCTCGGCGGGGGAGTACTCACCAGCAACGGGCAGCAGATCCTTGCCGTGCAATGTGACGGTGGCATCGTTGCGTCGTAGTACTGCTTGAATGTTTTGCTCGATGAAATCGGGCTGTCCTTCTTCAACCAGCAGCACCGCACGCTTGCCTTCGCAGAAGCGCACTACTTCTTGATCAATCACCGGGTATGTGACGTTCATGATGTAGAGCGGAACTGTGCTGTTGCCGAAGGCGTCGGAAAGGCCGAGCAGCTCGAGAGCGCGGTTGACGTTGTTGAACAAGCCGCCCTGCAAGATGATGCCGAAGTCGTGGTCCTTTTCAGCAACAAATTCGTTCAAGTTGTTTTCGGTGATGTACTTCACCGCCGCTGGCCAGCGCGTGTTCACCTTCTCTTGTTCATGCGAGAAACTCGCGGGAGGCAACACCACGCGCGACAAGTCTCTGCGCGGGTTATCCACTGCTTCGCTGATCGTCATTTCCGGCCTGCGGTTGTCTTTGGCTTCGAAGGTGCCGTGCAGGTGGCAGGAGCGCAGGCGCAGTTCGAGAATCACGGGGGTGTTGCTGGCCTCGGAGAGTTCGAAGCCGCTTTCAACCATGTCGACGATCGACGTCAGGTTCGGGCGCGGGTCGAGTAACCACATCTGTGATTTCATTGCGAAGGCGTGCGTGCGTTCCTGCATGATGCTGGAGCCTTCGCCGTAGTCCTCGCCGATGATGACGAGTGCCCCGCCGGTGACGCCACCGGAGGATAGGTTTGCAAGTGCGTCGGAGGCGACGTTGAAACCGACCGTTGATTTAAAGGTGATGGCACCGCGCAACGGGTAGTGCACGGAAGCTGCAAGCATCGCGGCAGCGGTGGCCTCTGAGGCGCTGTTTTCGAAGTAGACACCAAGTTCGTCGAGAATCTCCTGGGAGTCACCCAACACATCCATGAGGTGCGAGATCGGTGCGCCCTGGTAGCCGCCGACGTAGGCCACGCCGGACTGCAACAGCGCCTTGGTCACGGCGAGGATGCCCTCTCCGCGGAACTCCTCGCCCGCGCCGAGTCGCAATTCCTTGACCTCTTGGGCAAATGACCGCTCAGCCATGGTGGTGTCTTCCTTCCGACTCGGACTTACAGGCCGTTCATTACTGCTGTGGTGACGGACTCAGTATCGGCGGTTCCGCCTAAATCCGCAGTTCGGGTATCGCGCGAACTTAGCGACCGTTCGATTGACAGCATTATGCGCCCTGCGGCCTCTTGGTGTCCGAGATGTTCCAACATCATGGCACCGGACCAGATGGCGGCGACCGGGTTGGCGATCCCACGACCTGCGATATCTGGCGCCGAGCCGTGCACGGGTTCAAACATGGAGGGAAATCTGCGCTCTGGATCAAGGTTCGCTGAGGCGGCAATGCCAAGACTGCCCACCAAAGCCGACGCTAAGTCCGAGAGGATGTCGCCGAAGAGGTTCGAGGCGACGATCACATCAAAATCGTGTGGCCGGCCGACCAGTTCCGCAGCCAAGGCGTCGATGAGCACCTTGCGGGCCTTGACCCCGGGGTAATCGGTGGCCACCTCATCAACAACTTCATCCCAGAACGGCATCGTGTGGATGATGCCGTTGGACTTTGTGGCTGACGTAAGAGAGTTTCGGCGGTTGCTTGCCTGCTCGAATGCGTAGCGAGCTACTCGATCGATTCCTCGGCGGGTGAAGACATTCTCCTGAATCGCGAACTCGTGCGGGGTGCCCTGACCGAAGCGACCACCGAGTTCGGAGTACTCACCTTCCGTGTTCTCCCGAACGATCAGCAGGTCGATATGTGCACCCTCAGGAATAGCCACGCGGGGAGTGACACCGGCAAATTGGCGGGTCGGTCGGAGGTTGACGTATTGGTCGAAAGCCCGGCGAATCGGAATCAGCAGACCCCACAGCGATACGTGATCGGGCACATCGGGCCGGCCAACCGCGCCCAAGAACACGGCATCGGTTTGCGAGAGTCGATCAATTCCATCGGCCGGCATCATCGCGCCGTGCTCAATAAAGTGATCGCACCCCCAATCAACCCATTCCCAGGTGATGCTCTCCCCGGATTGCTCCATGGCCCGATCGAGTACCCGAACGGCTGCGGGCAGCACTTCATTACCGATGCCATCGCCTGGGATTGCCGCGATTTTCAGGGTGCTCATTTTTTGTGGGGAGTCCTTAACTGATGTCTTGGTGACCGTCACCTGAGTCGTATGACTGTTCAGCGTGCAACGCCAACGCGTTGATCATCGGAAAATCGTTGAACGAAAACAGGAATGCCGGATTGTTGGGGTCATCATTTGCGTGCTCGTGCCACGCCCATGAAGGAACGCAGAAGATGTCGTGCTCTTTCCAATCGAAGCGACGCCCGGCGATGATCGAGTGACCACGACCTTCGGCAACGTGGTACACAACCGAACCGGTATGCCGATGGGCCTTGGTGGCAAGGCCAGGAGCCAGCATTTGCATGTGCGCGCCCATGGTCGGCATGACCGAACCGCCAGTAACGGGGTTCACGTATTCCATGATGACGCCGTCGTAGTCGGTGCCATCGCTCACCTTGGAAAGGTTGACGAGCGCCTCGCGCGTTTGCACCCACGGGTAGCCGAGCAGTGGGGAGTACGCCTTGTTCCAACTGCGGCGATCGGGCTTCAATATTCCGCTGCCGTGCGTGAGGATCGAGGTGTTCACCACCTTGCCGGGCACCTGGTGCAGGTCTGGATGAACTTGGTAGAAGTTTGCATCGAGGGCGTTCACGAGTGGAATATCTAGGCCGTCTTGCCAGATGACGAAATTGTCGGAGGCTGAGTTGCCGTGCTCATGCCAGGTGCCACCCGGGGTAATCGCGAAATCGTTGGGACCCACTTCAAGGCGGTCGCCTTCAACGATTGTCCAGGCGCCGGACCCTTCCATGACGAATCGGAGAGCTGAGGCGGCATGACGGTGGGCGGTCATGGACTCACCCGGATTCATGATTTGGATGCCGGAGTAGAGCAACCCGACAGCGGCTGAGACATCTCGGCGCTCGTCGTTGACCAGATACACGACCCGGCGGCCGGCGTCGCTACCAGTGACGAGGGATGCTGACTCCACGACGAGGGGGCGCAGGTCTGCATAGCGCCAGAGCATGGGAACTGACTTGGGCTGGGGGAACCAGGGTTCGATCTCATTTGCCACGGTCCAGAGGGCACCTGAGCCAACCTTGGCCAGCCGGGCGTAATAGTCCGCCAACTCGGGGGTGTCCTTGACGCGTGAGCGCCCAACGGAGTCATCGTCCATTGCGGAATCGCTGATCACTGTGTCGGTCATGAGGTGCTCCCTTCTCCCAAAAAAATAGTATCGTGATCTTTGATCAAGTGCTACCGTTACCCCAGATTTCGACGATTTGCGGAGGAGCGAAAAAAGCCATGGGCAAGGACTACCCACGCTTTACGGCCGCCGCGATTCAAGCTGCCCCTATTTTCCTTGATACCGACGCAACCGTGGCCAAAGCCTGCGATCTCATCGCTGAAGCCGGAGCAGCGGGAGCCTCCCTCGTGGTGTTTCCCGAGGTATTCGTGCCCGGCTATCCCTACTGGAACTGGACCATGACCCCGGTTCAGGGCAGCCCGTGGTTTGAGCGGCTCTTCCGGGCAGCCATCGACATCCCTGGCCCAGAGATTGACGCCCTGGCAAACGCTGCTCGCTCGGTCGGTGCCTACGTCGTTATTGGGGTGAATGAACGTGACCCGATCTCGATGGGCACGCTCTACAACTCACTCGTGTTTCTCGGATCAGACGGCTCGCTTCTCGGGGTGCATCGCAAGCTCGTTCCCACGTGGGCTGAAAAACT
>CAIXFB010000102.1 GCA_903918595.1 uncultured Actinomycetes bacterium | reverse complement strand
TCACCACTTACTGGGATCCATTGATTATTACGCGGCCACCCGACTGCCTCTGGAGATTCCGCATCGCCCACCGAGTGCTGGGTATGAGCGTCCGCCTAAGGAGCTGAGCCACTACGTGCCGGACTTCGCTGATGAACTGCTGCGTCGGTAAACTCCACTGAGTCCGCTCACACCTGCGGGCGCAGCAAGCCAAGGCGCCCTGCGCCGGAAGGGCTCTTCGTGATCCGCGACCTGTATCAGCAACGTGCGCTGATCTGGGCATTCGCAAATCGCGATTTAGCTACTCGCTACCGAACCAGCGCACTCGGCTGGGTGTGGTCTTTGCTGCAGCCGCTGGCCACGCTGTTGGTCTACGCAGCGGTGTTCTCTCTTGTCTTCCGGATCCAAGCACCACCACTGGGCGCCGATCCCGATCGCACCAGCTTTGCTGCGTTCTTGTTCACCGGCATGGTCACGTGGAACGTGTTCTCCTCGCTCATATTGCTCTCCATGTCGCAACTGAAGAGCAACGGTGATCTGCTGCGCAAAGTTCACTTCCCTGCTTTCGCGCCGATCCTTGGTGCCTCGATCGTGCAGATGATTCAGGTCGCTCTTGAAGTGCTTGTGTTGATCGCGATGTTCGGTTGGCAGCGCAACGTGGGCTGGACGTGGATCCTCGCGATTCCGATCCTGCTCGCCACCGCGCTCTTTGGCCAAGGGCTCGGCTTCATGCTCGCAATTGCTAACGCGCGCTTTGGTGATGTTGCCTACATCGTCACCGTGGTTCTAGGCGCGCTGTATTTCCTCACACCGATTCTTTATCCAATCTCCCTCGTCGAAGAGACGGCAAGTTGGCTCGCGATCTTCGTGCAAGCAAACCCGATGAGTTGGTTTGTTGAATCAATGCACGACGTCATGTATTCCCTGCAGGCGCCTGCATGGTGGGTGATCCCCGCGCTGCTCGCTTTCGGTGCGGCCGTATTCTGGTTCGGCTTCTCCGTGTTCCAACGCACCAGCGAAGACATCGGGGAGCTGCTATGAGCGAGTTTGCAGTTGACGCTCAGAACGTCAGCAAGAGATTCATGCGGCACTTGGACAAACGTCAGACCATCAAGGAGCGCGTGGTTCGCGGTCGCTCCAAGAACACTCAAGATTTCTGGGCCGTCAAAAACGTCTCACTGCAGGTCCCCAAGGGCAGTGTCTATGGCCTGATCGGTCACAACGGATCGGGCAAGTCGACGATGCTGAAACTGATCACAAAAATCTACCGACCAACCTCGGGCACCATTCACACCGATGGCCGCGTTGCCGCGCTGATCGAACTCGGCGCCGGCTTTCATCCTGAGCTCACTGGTCGGGAGAACATCAAACTCAATGGCTCCATCCTTGGCCTGACCAAGAAAGAGATCAACGACGCAACCGATGAGATCATCGACTTCTCCGGCTTGCGCGACTTCATTGATGATCCCGTCAAGCACTACTCCAGTGGCATGTATGTGCGCCTCGGGTTTTCCGTTGCAGTGAATCTCAAGCCCGACGTTCTCCTCGTTGACGAGGTGCTCGCGGTGGGCGATGAGGAGTTCCAGCGCAAGTGCTTCGATCACCTTTCGGCGTTACGCCGTTCGGGTAAAACGATCATGGTCGTCAGTCACAGCCTCGGCCAAGTAGAAAGTCTGTGCGATGAGGTCACCTGGCTTGAACACGGCGAGGTGCAAGAGACCGGACCAGCAAGCAAGGTTGTCTCCTCCTACCTGCAGCGGGTTAACACTGAGGAGTCGGCGCGCAATCCGCGCATCACCGCAACCCGCGACCTCACAGCGATCGAGGGTGAACGCGCCGGCATGGGTTCCATCACCGTGACCAAAGCTGAGGTGGTGGATGCCGAGGGCAACGCACTCGATCACGCGGAGACCGGCACCACGTTCTTCTTCAGAGTCGATCTCGATGCCAAAGAAGAGGTGCTCGGACCGAATGTCCGTATTGCGTTGCAGCACGATTCCGGCGCCCTTGTGACGATGCTGGGTAACCACCGGCACGGCGTTGACTACGGATATGTGAATGGCAAGCGCACAGTCACCGTGGGCCTGACCGACAACCAACTCCTGCCCGGCCGCTACATCGTGCATATTGACGTGTTCGATCACACCGGCTCGCGCGTGATCGACTCCTGGAACGACGCTCTCGAGTTCGCGGTGCGTAGCCAACGCGGTGAAATCGGTCAGGGCATCGTGGATCTGCCGGCCACCTTCCGGATCGACTAGGCGCGCTGCATGCAAGAGTCGAACCCACTGATCAAAGCGAAGCGCCGTGCTGGCCGCGTGAAGCGTTGGATGAAACGCAAGTGGTGGGAACGCAATATCGG
>CAIXFB010000101.1 GCA_903918595.1 uncultured Actinomycetes bacterium | reverse complement strand
GCTTGCCCTCGCATTGCAACAACAGGTCCGGTGACACTCGAGACGTTCACGATCCGACCCCAACCTGCCTCGATCATGGGACCCACCACTGCGCGGCTGACCATGAAAGCGGTGTCGAGGTTGCGAGTCATTCCGGCGCGCCACGTAGCAAGGCTGAGACTTTGGGCATCACCGGTTTCACCCGGTTCGCCCACGCTGACCATGCCTGCGTTGTTGATACAGATGTCGACGTGTCCGGCAAACTCGATCAGCGCATCGACTTCACGCTCATTGGTGAGATCGGCGACGAATCCCGAGGCGTCGATACCCGCTGCCCTCAGTTCGCTGACGCGTTCCTCGATGCGGTTGGTGGTGGAGGTCACCACGATCCGCGCGCCCAGATCACCAAGTGCGCGTGCACAAGCGAAACCGATGCCAAGGTCAGCGCCTGCTCCGGTAATCAGAGCGGTTCGACCGATGAGATCAATTGCTGCTGGAATTGCATTCATCACGCCTCCATCAATTCGGTAACCGCACGCTCAAACAGCGCGGTATGGAGTTCCACATCCGCGAGCGTGGTGGTGGGGCACATCAACGCCATGTTATGGAACGGGGTCATCAACACCCCACGGTTCGCCATGAATAGGTGCAGGTATTCCTCGAGGTCATCATCGTGCGCAGCCGCTGACTCTGAGCCGGTGCGTGGTGCCGGATCCACAAAGCGATACTCCGTCCGCGCACCCAGTTGCGCGATCGACCACGGCATTGAATGTCGCGTTATTACCCCTTCCACACCTTCACGGAAGTGCGTGGCAAGACCGATCATGTGCTCGAAGGCTTCGTCAGTGAGAACGTCACCCAACGTTGCGCGCATCGCAGCGGTGGACATCGCGTTCCCCGCCAGGGTTCCGCCCACTCCACCAACGTCTACTAAATCTGCTTCAGAGTGATCAGCGATTTTGCGTGCGATCTCGTCGGTGATCCCGTAGGCACCACATGGGATTCCGCCGCCGATGCTCTTGCCGATCACAAAGATGTCCGGTCGAAGATCCCACAATTCGGTGCAGCCACCGGGGCCAGCAGAAATCGTGTGGGTCTCATCGATCAACAGCAGGGTTCCGTACTTGTCACACAGTTCACGCACACCGGCCAGGAAGCCCGGCTCGGGTAGCACGATTCCGATGTTTGTGAGTGCAGGCTCGGTGATGAGCACAGCAACGTCGCCGTGCGCCAATGCTTTCTCAACGGATTCCAGATCATTGAATTCCGCAACCCGTGTGGTGAGTGCGATCGGAACCGCAGGGCCGACGTTCCCACCACGGAAATCAGCCTCGCCGTTACTGCCAGTAATAACAAACGTCTCATCAACAGCACCGTGGTAGCAGTAGGAAAAGGCGAGCACTTTGTCACGGCCGGTCACAAGGCGCGCAAGGCGAAGCGCCCAGCGGTTGGCGTCAGTCGCCGTCAAACTGAATGACCACAGCGGCATCCCGAATCGACGGGTGAGATCCGCGGCTACCCATTCAGCGTCGTCAGTTGGCAACATCGTGGTGATCCCACCATTGAGGCCGATGCGCTCCTGCACGGCCGCAACAGTTGCCTCTGGAGAATGCCCGGCCATCGCACCGGTATCGCCAAGTGCAAAGTCCACATATTCATTGCCATCGGCGTCAATGATTCGATTGCCGTGCGCCTGGGCGAGGTAGATCGGATGCCCACCCGACCATTTGTTCATCCAGGTCATGGGTACCCGGCCAAGCAAGTGATCTGCCCTCTCGAAGGAAGCGCGCGAGGTTGGGGTGCGGGTCTGGAAGGTGGCGCGTTCGCGCTCAACCAATGCGTTCAGTCGGGATCGGTCTGGAACAGGCACGGGTATCGCTTCCTTATCGAGGTTTTGCCCAGCGTAAATGGTGCAGTCTCGCCACGGATCGCCCCCTCGGCCTAGTGGAGCAAGCATTCCCTTGGCAGGTGGAGGTAGGCTGAAGCTCCCAACTACGAGAGGCCCGTCATGCGTACTTTCCGCTCTTCCCGGCTAGCACTCGCGGCTGTTTCCCTTGCCGCGGTAGCGACACTCAGCGCATGTGGTGGTTCCTCCGACACCGAAGAGGCCGCTGTTGATTCCAGTGAGGTCGTCGTGGAGGAAGAAGGAGAAGAGGTTCCCGTTGGGGGCGGCGGTGGCGAAATGGCCGACGTCAACGTCACGGTGACCGCATACCTAGACGCCATTTGGCCAATCGAGGGAAATACAACCGGCGACGCCGCAACTGCACAAGGCTGGTGCGCTGAGTACACCGTTGACTCAGCCGCGACAGTCGCATCCGTTGAGGCTTACCTTGCAGACAAGCCCGATCTTGCCGCCGCTGACCCCATGTCAGTCTCTGCCGCCATCGATGAGTACCTCACCAACAACTGCTACTTGATCGAGGAGTAAACGTGCCGGTGGCTGCTGCCACCGGCGGTGCTCGTGGATTGGGATTCGCTGAAGCGAGCATCCCCTGCAACTCGCAATCCCTATGCTTATGACGTGATTCAACGCGAGGGTGAGTCCGCGGGCGTAGCCGCTGAACTGATCGAACGTTCACATCGATTGGGTGCCGATCGTCGCAACACCAATTACGCCGGTGGCAACACCTCAGCCAAGGGGATGCTCACCGACCCGGTCACTTCCAATGATGTTGAGGTGATGTGGGTCAAGGGGTCCGGCGGGGATCTCGGCACGCTCACCGAAGCTGGTCTTTCCATCTTGAACCTGGACCGCATGCGTTCACTCGTCGACGTCTACCCGGGCGAGGCGCGCGAGGACGAGATGGTCGCCGCGCTCTCTTTTTGTTTACACGGCCCAGGTGGGGCTGCGCCATCCATCGATACCGCAATGCACGGACTCGTTGCTGCTGCCCATGTCGATCATCTACACCCAGACTCTGGAATTGCGCTCGCCACGAGTGCGGCTGGACCTGAACTCACCCGCGAGTGTTTCGGAGACACCGTGGTGTGGGTTCCATGGCGCCGCCCCGGTTTCCAACTGGGCCTAGACATCGCTGCCATCAAGGAGTCCAACCCGCAGGCGATCGGCTGCATCCTCGGCGGACATGGCATCACCGCGTGGGGC
>CAIXFB010000100.1 GCA_903918595.1 uncultured Actinomycetes bacterium | reverse complement strand
TGATCCGCACGGAGGTCGACAAAGCAGTCGGTCGAGTCGGTTTTGTTCGCGAGGACGAGTTGGCTGCGCTCCGCAGGCACGTTCAACGCCTCGATGAGGAATTGAAAGTTGTGCAAGGAATGTGTGCTGATTGCTCGTGCTGTGACACTGGGGAAGACGATGTCGTCATTGAGTCTGCAGAAGTCGACACTGTCGAAGTCCCAATCAAGAAGAAGAAGGTTGCTGTTGAAGGCTCCACAAAATCCGAGGAGTCAGCAACATGACCGACCACATCTATGCAGAAGGCAGTGGGATGATCGATGCTGAAGCGGCCGAGGAAATTGTGCCTGTAGAAGAGAGCATCGTTGTCGAGGAAGTTATGGTTCTAGATGAACTAGATGATCCAGAACTCGTCCTTCCCGTATGGGAACCAACTGGTGAGCCTCGTGTAGATGCATCCCTCGACGCATTGAGCCTGCTAGATGGAGTTGCAGTTTCTGAACACGCGTCGGTCTTTGATGAGCTACATGGCGGGCTTCGTCGGGTGCTGGCTGACCTCGACGCCGACCGCCTGTAGTACGACCTTGTCTCGACGCCGACTTGATGCCGAGATAGTGCGCCGAGGTTTGGCAAGATCTAGAGAGCAGGCGCAGTCGCTCATCGAATCAGGCAGTGTCGTGGTCTCCGGAGCGACCGCTTCAAAGTCTTCAACAATGGTCCTCACCTCAGACCCCATTGTTGTATCGACAGAACGTGAATCGCACTATGTGTCGCGTGGTGCCCACAAACTCATTGGAGCGCTCGATTCGTTCAGCGAAATCCAGGTTCACGGAAGCTCGGCATTGGATGCGGGGGCCTCTACTGGTGGTTTCACGCAAGTTCTTTTGGAGCGCGGCGCGGAGCGGGTACTCGCTATTGATGTCGGGTATGGGCAACTCGCTTGGTCTGTGCGTCAAGATCCTCGGGTAGAAGTCCTCGAGCGTACAAATGTGCGACACCTGACCCGTGAGCAATTGCCGTGGCACCCTGACCTGGTGGTCGCTGATCTCTCCTTCATTTCACTCACATCGGTAATACCTGCATTAACCGAGTGCGCTGAAACTGATACGAACTTCGTACTCATGGTCAAGCCGCAATTTGAAGTTGGCAAGGACCGGATTGGTGACGGGGTTGTGCGGGAGAAAGAGCTTCGCGTATCTGCCGTCACAGGAGTGGTTGAGTCGGCCTCCCGGCAGGGACTGGATCTGTGGGGTGTGGTGGCCAGCCCACTTCCGGGTCCGAGTGGCAACGTGGAATATTTCCTTTGGTTGCGCAAGAGTGGGCACCCCATCGGTGGGCGTTCGCCGATTGACCAGAACAGCATGGAGTCCGAAATCCTTCGGGCAGTTGATGAGGGGCCGCAATGATGATGGGTGCACCGACGGTTCTACTCGTTCTGAATGCCCGAAGTAGCGATGCCCGCTCAGCTGCGCTCTCGCTCATTGGTCAGTTTGCTGCCCTGAATGTTGATGTTCGGGTGGTGTCCTCGGAGGCCGCCGAACTGGGTGAATTGTCTGGCAGCGAAATGGGGGGTGTACTGCTCGTAGACCCCGGCCCCACGGCATCTGCTGGGTGTGATGTCGTGGTGGTACTTGGTGGTGACGGCACGATCTTGCGTGCAGCGGAGTGGGCCCGAGATGCCGCCACCCCACTCCTGGGCGTGAACCTCGGCCATGTGGGATTCCTCGCCGAGTCTGAAGAAGAAGACATGGCCTCCGTGGTCTCGGCAATTGTGAATCGGACTTGGCAGGTTGAGGAGCGGTTGGCGCTTGAAATCTCCATCTTTTTCGATGATGGCACAACCGCTTCAACGTGGGCGCTGAATGAAGTCAGCGTGGAGAAAGTGGCTCGTCAACGCATGATCCAAGTACTCGTAGAAGTTGATGGGCGCCCGCTATCAACCTGGGGATGTGATGGTGTGGTGTGTGCTAGCCCCACCGGCTCAACCGCTTACGCGTTTTCTGCAGGTGGACCTGTGGTGTGGCCTGAGGTTGCAGCCATGCTGGTGGTTCCCTTGAGCGCCCATGCACTTTTTGCCCGTCCTATGGTGATTTCCCCGCGCAGCGTGGTGGCATTGGATGTGGCTTCGCAATCACCCGCGGTGGTGTGGGCGGATGGTCGACGTTCTTTCGAGGTGCCGCAAGGCGCACGGATAGAAGTGCGCGCTTCAGATCAGCCGGTGCATTTTGCGCGGGTATTGACGGCACCCTTCACGGATCGACTGGTTGCAAAATTTGAGCTACCAGTAGCAGGTTGGCGGGGGCGGCGGTCAGAGTGATGGAAGACCAGCGGTTGTGGTCACCACATGATTGAAGAACTCAGCATTCATGACATTGGCGTGATTGCCCGAGCAGGAATTGCTTTCGATCCTGGTTTCACTGTTGTGACCGGAGAAACCGGCGCTGGCAAAACAATGATTCTGACGGGTGTGGCACTTGTCATGGGCGCCAAAACTGATGCTGCGGTGGTGCGCACTGGTGCTGTTAGCGCCGGCGCTGATGCCACCTTCCGCCTGTCCGCTTCATCGCGAGAGGCGCTGCGAGAAATTCTGGAGCAAACATCAGCGGAGATTGAGGAAGATTCCCTCATAGTCTCCAGAACGCTGACTGACGCGGGCCGGAGTAAGGCAGCACTGGGTGGCCGTGCGGTTCCTGCTTCAGTGCTGGCAGAGGTTTCTTCGCGTCTCGTAGTGGTTCATGGCCAAGCAGACCAAGCGCGCTTGAAGTCAACAGCATGGCAGCGGGCGGCCGTTGATGCTTTTGCTGGGGAGTCACTTGGGAAACTCTTGATGGAGTACCGCAACGTGCGCTCTCGGTGGCGAAGTGCAGTGCGAGAACTTGCAGACCGCACCGATCAACGCCTAGAGCGTGAGCGGCAAGCCAATCTGCACAGGCTCGCACTCGAGGAGATTGAGGCGGTATCGCCCATAGATGGTGAGGATGCCGAGTTAGATCGCCTTTCCGCTTTGCTCTCGCACGCCCAAACCCTTCGAGAGGCAACTGAATCGGCGGCTCGAGCGCTCGTGGGCGATGACAACTCGAATGCGACCGGTGCCATGGGTGGAGTGGTTGGTGCCCAACGTGCCCTTGAAGGGGTGCAGGATCTGGCGCCAGATCTTAAGAAGATGGGCGAGAGGCTGAGAGCGCTCATTGCCGAATTGTCGGATCTGGCTACCGAGGCAAGTGCTTTTGGTCGATCTATAGAGAGCGACCCGGAGCGGCTATCTGCGATCGAGCAGCGCCGTCACGATCTTGCTGTCCTGCGCAAGAAGTATGGACCTGAGTTGAGTGATGTCATTGCCTGGCGCGATGAGGTCATGGCGTCGGTGGCTGATGTTGATGCAGATGCCACCCGCACCGCTGAACTAGAAGCAACCATTACCGTCGACCTGGCTGAACTGATGCGATTGGCTCTTGAACTCACCCGCGTTCGCAGCGAGGCGGGGAAGCGATTCGGGACAGCAATTTCTGCTGAACTTGCCCAGTTAGCTATGCCCGAATCTTCTGTTTTGGTGGAAGTGAATTCGACTTCGGATTCGGGGGAGTACGGCCCCGACGGGGCTGATGAGATTGCGATCTTGCTCGTTCCTCACCCAGGAGCGCCAGCTCGCCCCATCGCTAAAGGTGCTTCTGGAGGCGAACTCTCTCGAATCATGCTGGGAATGGAGGTCGTGCTCGCAGGCGCAGATCCGGTGCCCACGTTCATTTTTGATGAGGTAGATGCTGGAATCGGCGGAAAAGTCGCGGTAGAGGTGGGCCGCAGGCTTGCCCAATTGTCAAAGTCGGCGCAGGTGATCGTGGTGACCCACCTGCCGCAGGTCGCGGCCTTCGCGGATAAGCACATTGTGGTGGAAAAGTCGTCTAGCAAGGGTGTGACGTCAACGACTGCCAGGCCGGTTGAAGAGGCCGAACGGGTGGGGGAGTTGGTGCGCATGTTGTCTGGTCTGGCCGATTCCGATGCTGGAGCCGCTCACGCTCAGGAGCTACTTGATCTGGCCAAGGACCACAAAACTTCGGTTCAACGCAAAACTGGGCGAGTCACCAAGAAGTGATCGTTGTTCCGCTGATAGTCTGACCTTCCGTGGAGAAGACGCTGACTAAACACCTGTTTGTTACCGGAGGCGTCGCCTCATCCTTAGGCAAGGGTCTCACGGCTTCTTCGCTAGGAAATTTGCTGAAGGCTCGCGGTTTGCGAGTCACAATGCAAAAGCTCGATCCCTATCTGAACGTCGATCCAGGCACGATGAATCCCTTCCAGCACGGCGAAGTTTTCGTCACAGACGACGGGGCTGAAACGGATCTGGATGTGGGCCACTACGAACGTTTTCTCGACACCGATTTGCACGGCTCAGCGAATGTCACGACCGGTCAGGTGTATTCGACGGTCATCGCGAAAGAGCGACGCGGCGAATATCTCGGAGACACGGTTCAGGTGATTCCGCACATCACTAACGAGATCAAGTCACGCATCCGCCGGATGGCTGGCCCTGATGTGGACGTGGTGATCACCGAAGTTGGCGGAACGGTAGGCGATATTGAGTCACTTCCTTTCCTTGAGGCCATTCGTCAGGTTCGCCATGAAGTTGGCCGCGATAACGTATTTTTTGTCCACGTGTCACTTCTGCCGTATATCGGCCCATCAGGAGAACTGAAAACAAAACCGACGCAGCATTCGGTGGCCCAGTTGCGCAATATCGGCATTCAGCCGGATGCGATCGTGTTGCGTGCTGATCGTCCAGTGCCGAGCAGTATCAAACGCAAAATTTCCTTGATGTGCGATGTTGACCTCGAAGCAGTCGTAGCGGCGGTGGATGCTCTCAGCATTTACGACATCCCCAAGGTGCTGCATTCGGAAGGTCTCGATGCATTCGTCGTCCGGCGACTCGATCTTGCATTTCGCGATGTGGATTGGACGAGCTGGGATGCACTTCTGAAGCATGTTCACAGTCCAGAGCATGAAGTGACGATTGGTCTCGTAGGCAAGTACATCGATCTCCCTGATGCCTATCTCTCGGTGACGGAGGCAATTCGAGCTGGCGGTTTCCACAACGACTGCCGAGTCAATCTGCGCTGGGTGTCTAGTGATGACTGTGCGACTGCAGAAGGAGCAGCAAGAAATCTGGCTGGACTTGATGCGGTTGTGGTGCCGGGTGGATTTGGTGTGCGCGGGATTGAAGGAAAGCTCGGAGCGCTCAGGTATACGCGCGAAAACGGCATCCCCACGCTCGGTCTGTGTCTGGGGCTGCAGTGCATGGTGATCGAATACGCGCGAGATGTAGCAGGGCTCGAAGGTGCCAATTCTGTTGAGTTTGATGAAAGTACGCCCCATCCAGTTGTTTCAACGATGGCCGATCAACGCGATGTTGTCTCGGGGGATCGAGACATGGGAGGAACAATGCGGTTGGGTCTGTACCCGGCCAAATTGGCAGAGGGATCGGTCGTGGCTGAGGTCTACGGTGCCCCTTACGTTGATGAACGCCATCGCCACAGATTCGAAGTCGCAAACTCCTACCGGCCAACGCTCGAAGAACATGGTTTGGTGTTCTCAGGTACATCACCAGATGGCCGACTCGTTGAATTCGTTGAACTGCCAAGGGATGTCCATCCCTACTACGTGGGAACGCAAGCTCATCCGGAGTTTCGGTCACGGCCCACTCGTGCCCACCCACTTTTCTCCGGCCTCGTTGCGGCCGCCTTGGCACGAATCAGTGCCACAAGTTCGGCCTCAGCGCACACCTCGTGATCGAGGATCGCTCTGAGGAGTGGTTCGAGCAAATCGTCGATACGCCGCACGGAAATCAAGTGAAGGCAACGGCGGATCGTTACCAAGGTCGTGTGTGGTCGGTGCGCAGCGACTCGGTGGACTTTGGAACTTCGATGCACCAACGCGACGTGTTACTCCATCCGGGAGCGGTAGCGGTCATCGCACTTGATGAGAACGATCGTGTTCTGCTGATCCGTCAATATCGCCATCCGGTCGCCATGTACCTATTCGAGCCTCCGGCCGGCCTCCTAGACGTGGAGGGTGAGCCACCGTGGGAGACGGCTGCTCGGGAACTGGCTGAGGAGTCGGGCTATGGAGCCCAGTCGTGGCACACCTTGGTGGACATGTTCAACAGCCCGGGCGGATCCAGTGAAGCCATTCGCATCTATCTCGCTCGAGACCTGCACCCCCTTCCAGATGGGCGCCCGAGAACAGGTGAAGCAGAAGAGGCCCATCTGCCACGAGTCTGGGTGCCGCTACATGAAGCGGTGGGCTTGGTGCTTTCCGGTCATATCGGCTCACCGTCAGCCGTATGCGGAATTTTGGCTGCTCAGGAATCGCAAAATCAAGGGTGGAGAAGTCTCCGACCAGCGGATGCCCCATGGGCTGCCAGGGCCAACTTGGAGCAGCAGGGCCGGGTGCACCGCATGTGATGCGTCATCTGGTTAGGCTGATCTAGCAAACACAACGGCGTGGTTGCCCACATGGAGAAACCAAGGAGCGACGATCGTGAAGGTCGGCATCCCAAAGGAAATCAAGAACCACGAGTATCGCGTTGCGATTACCCCAGCTGGCGTTATGGAGTTGGTGCGACACGGCCACGAAGTAGTTATCGAGTCTGGGGCTGGCCTCGGTTCTTCAATTCCCGACTCAGACTATGTCGCTGCCGGTGCATCCATGTTGCCAAACGCTGATGCAGTGTGGGCAAGCGCCGACATGATCTTGAAAGTCAAAGAACCCATTGCTGATGAGTACCCCCTGATGCGTCAGGGCCAGATCATCTTCACCTATCTGCACCTTGCGGCGTCCAAACCGTGTACGGATGCGCTGGTCAAATCGGGCGCAACTGCTATTGCATATGAGACTGTTGAACTTCCCGATCATTCCCTTCCACTACTTGCACCAATGTCTGAAGTAGCTGGTCGGCTGGCTCCTCAAGTTGGTGCGCACGCGCTACTTCGGGCAAACGGCGGACGAGGAGTGCTCTTAGGTGGTGTTTCGGGGGTGTACGCGGCCAAGGTTGTAGTAATCGGCGCCGGGGTGTCGGGCGCAAATGCAGCTGCCATTGCTCTCGGCATGCAGGCTGAAGTGTTGCTTCTCGATAAGAATATTGCTCGGCTTCGACAGATGGACGCGATTTACCAAGGCCACATGCAGACAATCGCTTCGAATGCTTACGAGATCGAGCGTGCGGTACTCGACGCGGACATGGTGATTGGGGCAGTCCTGGTTCCGGGTGCAAAGGCCCCAACATTGGTCAGTAATGATCTGGTGTCAAGGATGAAGCCAGGTTCGGTTCTCGTGGATATTGCAATCGATCAGGGCGGTTGCTTTGAGGATTCAAGGCCCACAACCCACGCTGATCCCACTTACACCGTGCACAATTCAGTGTTTTACTGCGTCGCCAATATGCCTGGAGCAGTTCCGCACACCTCAACGTATGCGCTCACCAATGTCACCCTGCCTTATGCCGTTGCGCTGGCAGACAAGGGTTGGAAGAGGGCGATTGCGGAAGATCCTGCGCTCGCACTGGGTCTGAACGTGCACGACGGTCATGTGACCTACGCCGCCGTCGCGGAGGCCTTTGATTACCCGTTGCTGAGTCTCGATGAGGTGCTCGCCTGACCAGCTTGGCAAGTGCGATAGATGAGTACCTAGCTCATACGCGAATTGAACGCGGGCTTGCCGCGAATACGGTTGCGGCCTACACGCGTGACCTTCGTCGTTACCAGGAGTGGTGCGGGGCACGCGGCCTGATGGATCTTGATTCAATCTCAGCGCCAGATGTAGCGGACTTTGCTGCATCGCTTCGTCAAGGCGAGGGCGCCCTCGGAGCCTCGAGCGCTGGTCGAGTTGTGGTGTCGGTCCGTGGCTTCCATCGATTTGCTGTCAGGGAAGGACTTCGGAGCACAGACCCGGCCGCCGATGTGAGTCCTCCATCGTCCGCTAGGCGCTTACCCAAGGCACTTCCCTACGACCACATCATTCGGTTGCTGGAAGCGGCTGGAGACGTGACGACTGTCGAAGGACTTCGGAATCGCACGCTGGTTGAGGTTCTCTATGGCACCGGAATTCGTATTTCGGAGGCGGTGGGTCTGGACGTCGACGATGTTGATCGAGAGGCGGCCACACTGGTCGTGACTGGCAAGGGTGATAGACAACGCCGACTGCCACTGGGCGAGGTTGCATCGGGTTGGATTGGCGACTATCTCGTGCGGTCTCGGCCCGCGTTGGCCTCGAAAGGGAAAGGAACCCCGAAGCTCTTCCTCAACACTCGCGGTGCCCCCCTTTCGAGGCAAAGTGCTTGGTCAATCGTCTCGGAAAGTGCTCAGGGGGCCCACCTGGAAGGCGAGGTGAGCCCACACACCTTGCGGCACTCATTCGCCACTCATTTACTCGAACGGGGGGCAGATGTTCGGGTTGTTCAAGAGCTCTTAGGGCACGCTTCAGTCACAACAACCCAGATCTACACACTCGTCACGGTTGATGCACTCAGGGAGGTCTACGCCACGAGCCATCCTCGGGCGCGCTGAGGAAGGCCCCAAGGGTTGTGCCCAGTAGGCTCCGCTACGGAGATAATCGTTCTCCACATGAGGGAAGGGGTGAACGCGTGGCTGTGAACAAAGACGCCGTGGACATTCCGATGCCCCCTGAACTCTCCTCACACGGGCCCGCCCGAATCATCTCGATGGTGAATCAAAAGGGCGGTGTGGGTAAAACCACCTCCACGGTGAGTCTTGGTGCGGCAATGACCGACTACGGTCGCCGAGTTCTCCTTGTCGACTTTGATCCGCAGGGCGCACTTTCGGTTGCGTTGGGTGTGAATCCGAACGAGATTGATTTGACGGTGTACAACCTGCTGACCGATGCGGAATGTCATGTAGGCGATGTCATCATCAACACGAATGTTCCGAATCTGGACTTGTTGCCCAGCAATATCGATCTTTCAGCCGCTGAGATCCAGTTGGTCAGCGAGGTGGGTAGGGAGTACGCGCTGCAGCGCGCTTTAGCGCCCATCAAGGATGATTACGACGTCATCCTCATTGACTGCCAACCATCACTTGGCCTGCTGACCCTCAACGCACTCACGGTGAGCACAGACGTCATCATCCCCATGGAGACCGAGTACTTCGCGCTGCGAGGGGTGGCACTTCTGAAGGACACCATTGACAAAGTTGCATCCCGACTGAACCCCAATCTTCGGATCCTCGGGGTTTTGGCAACGATGTATGACCCACGCACTTTGCATAGTCGCGAAGTGTTGGAAACAGTGCAGGGTGCTTTCGGCGATCAGGTTTTCCAGACGGTGATCCATCGCACCGTTAAGTTCCCCGACGCTGCTGTCGCGGGGGAGCCAATCACCACGTTTGCATCCAGTAGTTCAGGCGCGGAGGCCTATCGGCAACTCGCGCGGGAGGTACTGGCCAGGTGACCGTTCCGACTGCGCAGGAGCAGGCGCCGTCGGGCTTTTCCGTCCGGGTTGGTGATTTTGAGGGGCCATTCGATTTACTCCTCAGTCTGATTTCTAAGCACAAGCTTGAAGTCACAGACCTCGCCCTTCATTTGGTCACAGATGAGTTCATCGGTTACATCCGCGGCAAAGGCGATGCGTGGGACCTTGATGAAGCCAGCAGTTTTCTCGTGGTAGCTGCAACATTGCTCGATCTCAAGGCGGCACGTCTGCTGCCCAGTGGGGAAGTAGAAGACGAAGAGGATCTGGCCCTCTTGGAGGCGCGAGACCTCCTATTCGCCCGCATTATGCAGTACCGGGCGTTTAAGGAGGTTGCAGCGCTGATCGCAACGGGCATGGAAACGGCCAGTAAGCAGGTGCCGCGCGTGGTGGGGCTGGAGCCGCGCTTCGCCGCGCTTCTTCCTGAGGTTCTCTTTGGCTTTGGTCCTGAATACTTTGCTGCATTAGCCGCTAAGGCGCTCGCACCTAAGCCCGTTGACGAAGTTGGCATAGGCCACATCCATGTGCAGCGGGTCAGCGTTCGCGAGCAGGCGGCAATCATCGTCGAGCGTCTTCGCAGGGTGCGTACCACTACATTCCGCGCGCTGATTTCTGATAGCGATTCCACGCTGATCGTCGTTGGTCGTTTTCTTGCGTTATTGGAACTGTACCGAGACCAGATGGTTGTTTTCGAACAACTTGCGCCGCTGGGGGATCTCACAATTCGCTGGGTTGGTAGCGATGAAGGCGAAGTTGAGGTCACCGATGAGTTTGACATTGAGCGCGACGTGGATCGCATGAGTGATTCAGATCAGAACGTAATTGCAGGAAGTAACACCTCGGAGGTGGCGGAACAATGAGCGAAGATCAAGTCATGACCGACGAAGTTCACGTAGAGGAAATCCCCGTCGACATGGTCGACGGAGATTCGGCCACCGAAGCTGATGCGCTTGATGACGAGGGCTTAGGCGCTCCGAGTCTTGCTGCTGCGCTGGAGGCGCTCCTCATGGTGGCTGATGAACCCATGAG
This sequence comes from uncultured Actinomycetes bacterium, assembly GCA_903918595.1. Taxonomy (GTDB): domain Bacteria; phylum Actinomycetota; class Actinomycetes; order S36-B12; family S36-B12; genus CAIXFB01. The sequence continues at coordinate 4,540 of CAIXFB010000100.1, read as the reverse complement.
CACGATGACTCTTGCGCAGGCCACGAAATTGCCGGTTGATGAAATCGAAGCGTGTCTGGCGAGTTTGGCTCAGGACTATCGCGATCAGGGTCGAGGTTTCGATTTGCGTGATATTGCAGGTGGCTGGCGCTTTTACACGAGTGCGGACTGCTCGCCGATCATTGAACGTTGGGTACTCGATGGGCAGCAAGCTCGTCTTACTCAAGCATCGCTGGAGACACTCGCCGTTATCGCATACCGGCAACCTGTCACTCGCGGCAGAGTGAGCGCCGTCCGAGGAGTCAACGTCGATGGAGTCATCAAGACACTGTTGAGTCGCGGGCTCATCGAAGAAGCTGGTCACGAGGCTGAATCGAATGCCATCTACTACCGAACAACCTCGTACTTCCTCGAGCGTTTGGGCATCGCATCCATTGATGAGCTACCTCCGGTGGCCGAGCACATCCCCGACCTCGCCGACCTTGACGAGTTTCTAGATTCTGTCTCTACCGGTGAGTGACGAGCCAGGCGCAATCCGCCTTCAGAAAGTTCTCGCTGCTGCAGGGATTGGTAGTCGGCGCGCCTGTGAGCAACTCATTGAAGAGGGTCGTGTAGAAGTCGACGGCGTCATGGTCCGTGAGCAGGGCTTGCGCGTAGATCCGGCAAAGGCCGTGGTCAAGGTTGATGGTGAACGCGTGGTGGTCAACGACACGACTGTGGTCCTTGCTATGAATAAGCCGCGTGGCGTGCTGACCGCAATGTTCGATGATCAAGATCGACCCTGCGTGGGCGACTATGTGCGAAACAGACACGATCGCCTGTTCCATGTGGGCCGGCTGGATGCTGACACTGAGGGGCTCCTCATCCTCACCAATGATGGCGAGTTGGCCAATCGGCTTGGACACCCAAAGTACGCAATTCCTAAGACCTATCTTGCGACCGTGATCGGCACTGCGCGCCGTGAAGATTTAGTGTCGCTGCGCGCTGGGGTTGAATTAGAAGATGGCCTCAGTCGGTTTGACAAAGTGCGGATCATTCAAAAAGCAGAAGACCGCACCTTGCTTGAGATCGTGCTGCATTCCGGGCGGAATCGGGTTGTTCGTCGCACCCTTGAAGCCATCGGCTTGCCTGTTCAAGACCTCGTACGGGTAACTGTTGGCCCACTTCGCCTCGGTCAGCAGCGCTCTGGTTCACTTCGACCCCTTACTCGTAAAGAATTGGGTGCTTTGTACTTTTCAGTGGGTATGTGACCCGCTCAGATCTGAGTGGGCTCGTGATTGAGAGGGAGATTCATGACTGTGCGAGCAGTTCGCGGGGCAACCTGTTTGCAGGCTGACGATGCAGCTGAGATGTTTGAGGCTGTGGCAGAGCTCATGGGGCAAATGCTTGAGCGCAACTCAATCACCTCCGACGCTGTCGTGAGTTTGATTCTGACGTCTACGCCTGATCTTGTATGTGCGTTTCCTGCTGCTGGAGTTCGAGCCTATGGGCTCACTGACGTGCCATTGATGTGCGCCCAGGAGATTGATGTGGCTGGAGCCTTGCCGAAGGTAGTGCGCATCATGGCTCATGTGAACTCCGAACTTGCTAACTCTGAAATCAATCATGTGTACCTTCGCGGGGCAGAGGTGCTTCGCGCGGACTTGATTCCGTGAGTACTCCCCGCAACTCGAGCGCAGAGTTTGGGCCAGTTTTGGTGATCGGGGCTGGTCTGATCGGTGGATCCATTGGCTTGGCGTTGCGGCGTAAGGGCATTGAAGTCTTCTTAGAAGATGCAGATTCTCAATCGCTTGCTACTGCCGTGTCGATGGGCGTAGGTCGTGACGCTGACACTTTGGCGCAATCGGGAGCTGTGCCGTCAATAGTTGTCGTAGCAGTGCCACCAACTAGCGCAGGTACTGTTTTGGCCCAAGCGACGAAGAGATTCCCTGCCGCCACGGTCACCGACGTGACTTCAGTAAAAGCCTCCGTTCTCGAGCATGCGCGGGTGGCGGGAGCGGACATGGAACGCGTCGTGGGCGGACATCCGATGGCTGGACGTGAGACGGCGGGAGCTGCGTCATCACGAGCTGATCTATTTGACGACCGAATGTGGATACTCACAGCGCCTGAGACTGCCCAGAGCGATCGAATAGAACAGGTTCGGCAGTTGGCCCTGTTGTGCGGAGCCATCCCTCATGACATGACAGCTGAAGACCACGATGTGGCCGTGGCCCTTATTTCGCATGTGCCACAAGTTCTATCAAGTGCGCTGGCGGGCCAATTGGCTTCTGCCCCGGAAGGTCACGTTGTTATCGCCGGGCAGGGACTGCGAGATATGACCCGTATCGCTGGATCAGATAGCCAGTTATGGTCCGAAATTTTGAGCGCAAACAGCACGAATGTTCAAGGAGTTCTCCGCGGTCTCATGAGTACCCTCGAGTCGCTGCAGGATGAGCTTTCGCGAGCAACAGCTACGGAGTCTGTGCGGAAATTCCTGGAGCGCGGTGGCGAGGGCAGATTGCGCATTCCGGGTAAACATGGTGCGGGCAATGTCGAATTCACCGAAGTCATGGTGATGATCGCCGATGAGCCGGGGGAGCTTGCCCGACTCTTCGCTGCAGTGGGTGAGGTTGATGTGAACCTTGAAGATGTCCGCATTGAGCATGTTTTGGGAAAACCATCAGGCTTGGTGGGTCTGTTTGTGAATCCTGTGTCGACAACAGAACTCATTGATGGTCTGTTGTCGAGAGGGTTTGATGTTCGATGAGCGTTTTTGCAGTTGCTGTTGATGGACCGGCAGGTTCAGGCAAGTCCAGTGTGTGCCGAGGGGTTGCCTCCGAAATGGGAATGAAATATCTCGATACGGGAGCGATGTATCGGGCAGTGACTTGGGCGATGCTCGACGCGCACACCAATGTTGATGATTCCGATGCGGTTGCCGCTGCCGCGCAGCGCTTGCAGATCACCAGCGGAACTGACCCAGACCTGCCAACGATCAGTGTGAACGGTCAAGACGTTTCCGAGCCAATTAGATCCGCCGCCGTAACTGAGGCGGTAAGCGCGGTCAGCGCGGTGCCTGCAGTACGAGAGCTTTTAGTGGATCTGCAGCGAGCTGAAGTAGCGAATGCTGGACATGTAGGAATTGTTGTTGAGGGCAGAGACATTGGGACCGTGGTGCTGCCCGATGCATCAGTGAAGATTTTTCTGACGGCAGACCCAGCCGTTCGCGCGCTCCGCCGGGCAAAAGAGGATTCTGAGCGAACCCAAGAAGATGTCTCGATAGCTGCCACTGAAGCTGCGCTGATTGCCCGCGATGAAAAGGATTCAACTCGCGCGTCCTCACCCCTGACTCAGGCTGAGGACGCCATCGTCGTCGACACCACTAATTTGAATTTGCAACAGGTTATTGCCGAAGTGGTCTCTCACATCAAGGCAGCCCGCGAATCCTGATGAGCAGGTCAGCGCATATTCGGAATCTCTTCGGCCCACTGGTCAGGCGGATGTATCGGATTCGCGTGCACGGGACATCGAGCGTGCCCTTGACTGGCTCTGTCCTGCTGCTGTGCCCCCAAGAGGGCATCTTGGCCGCGCCAGCTCTGATGAGCGTGGCACCTCGACCAATTCAGATCATCCCCAATGGGAGCCTGGCCAGCGTCTTGGGTTCGAGTGGCATAGAGCAGATCGGTGGGATTCCGATTTCAGGCCCCGCTGCTATCGACACCCAGAATCGGGCCGCCGCCGCACTGCGATCCGGTGCTGCCGTCGGGATTTTTGGCGTTCATCCCGCACCTGGTTGGCTGGTGGCCAAGGAGGCACCGGTGGTCGTCCCTGTGATTGTGTTGGGCGATCACGGGCGGGTGCTCACCGATCCGCCGCGTTTGGGATCTCGGGTGGATGTCTTCTTCGGGCCTGCTGTGATCGCATCCGCTGTGGGTGAACATGGGCTCGGTCAGGCTGCCCCAAATAGGTCAGAGGCGCGTTTTAGGGCAGAGTGGTGTCGGCAGATAGTCATGGACGCACAGGAACGGGCGGTCCAACGAACCGGAGGATCGCAGTGAGTAAGACATGGGAGCCCGCAGAGGATGAGTCCATCTCGTTGGGTATTGACGACGGAATTGACGATATTTCCGAAGCCGACGTGGTCGTGTATGAGGATGATCTCGACGACGACACCATCGATGAGGCCAGCGAGGCAGCGCTCGAGCGCGCGATGCGGGCCGCCCGGGCTGAGTTCGGTGATTTCGATGGGGACCTTGCTGACCTCGTAACGGCTCACAACCAAGCAGGCCTTCCAGTGCTTGCCGTGGTCGGACGGCCAAACGTTGGAAAATCGACTTTGGTGAACCGCATCATTGGTCGCCGCGAAGCTGTGGTCGAGGACATTCCTGGCGTCACCCGAGATCGAGTCACCTACCAGGCTGAGTGGAACGGTAAAACGTTCCTGCTGATCGACACAGGTGGCTGGGATCGCAAAACCAAGGGACTCGCGGCGCAAATCGCAGCCCAGGCTGAGCGCGCTATCGCTGAGGCTGATGCCGTGATGTTCGTGGTGGACGCAACGGTGGGGGCAACAGCGACG
>CAIXFB010000099.1 GCA_903918595.1 uncultured Actinomycetes bacterium | reverse complement strand
GTTGCTGCACTTCGCGATCGCGGATACATCAACCGCATCGGTATTTCTAATGCGCAGCTCGACGAGGTTCACGTTGCACTTGATGTGTTGGGTGGACCAGATGATGGCGGCTTGGTGTCTGTGCAGAACGAGTACTCACCTCGCTACCGAGGCGAGTCTGACGTATTGGAACTGTGCTCGACTCTCGGTATTGCGTTCTTGCCCTGGTCGCCTCTCGGTGGATCGGATCAGGCGAAAGATCTCGGCTCGAACTTTGCAGAATTTGCCGCGGTTGGGAAAGAAGTCGACGCAACGGCGCAAGAAGTCACATTGGCGTGGCTGCTAGCCCTCACGCCAGTGATGATTCCGATCCCGGGTGCTACTCGGCCTGAAACCATCGATTCGATCGTTCGCTCTGCCCACCTTGCGTTGACGGCAGATCAAATGGATCGACTCTCGGCCACCTCACCCATGGGTGAGTCCATGTATCCCGAAGACCAACCGAGGAGTCCACTGCGATGAGCGAGAGCACCCCAGTGGAACGAGTGGTGATCATCGGAGCCGGCTTCGGCGGACTTACCTGTGCGCGCGAGTTAGTGAAGAAAGGTGGCTTTTCGGTCACCGTGATTGATCGGCACCCGTACCAACTATTTGCACCCTTGCTGTACCAAGTGGCCACCGGTGGCTTGCCTGAAGACGACATCGCCTACCCGGTGCGGGCAGCAATCCCTGGTGTCGACTTCAGACGCGGCGATGTGGTTCACGTCAATCCTGATTCGAAGACGGTGCGTTTGGCCGATGGTCACGTCGTGGAATTTGATCGTTTAGTGCTCGCCATGGGCAGCACCGGCACCACATATGGAATTCCTGGTGTTGATGAGCACGCCTTGCAAATGAAAGACATCAAACAAGCGCGTGCGATCAAGAACAGCCTGCTGCAAAAGTATGAAGACGTGGAGATCGGTCTTGCTCCCAAAGAATCTTTGCGCGTAGTTGTGGTGGGCGGTGGCCCCACGGGCGTTGAAGTGACCGGCGCAGTTGCTGAACTGCAGCGCAGCATGAAGCGCGAATTCCCGAAGATCTCCAAGCACGCGAGTGTGACTCTGGTTGAAGCTGCGCCTCGGCTGCTTATGCCGTTCTCGGAGAAGTCGAGCGCTCGCGCAAAGTCAGACCTTGAAGCACTCGGTGCGACCGTGAAACTTGAGGCTGCAGTTGACCGCATGTATTCCTCGGATGTGCACCTTAAATCTGGTGAGGTGCTACCGGCCGGAACGATCGTGTGGGCTGCGGGAGTTGCTGCGCCACCGGAGTGGGCGGTGCTCGGTCTCACCGACCGCGCGAATCGTTTGATTGTTTCACCAACCCTTGAACTCACTAAGAATGTTTGGGCGTTGGGCGATCTTGCGCACGTCGATGGGGGGGAAGGCCGGCCGTTGCCGATGGTGGCATCGGTGGCGATGCAGCAGGGTCGCTACCTCGCCGATGCCTTTGAACGAAGTCGTAAAGGCGAGGCGATCAAACCGTTCAAATACAAGGACAAGGGTCAAATGGCAACCATTGGGCGCAGGCGCGCAGTGGTGGAGATGCCAAATGGCTGGCGACTTTCGGGAACCGTTGCGTGGTTGTCGTGGCTTGGTCTGCACGTGTTCTACCTCGCCGGTGGACGCAACCGTGTTTCGGTAGTTGCCGACTGGTTCTGGAATTACGTTGCGTGGGGGATCGGCCCACGCAGAACAGTCATCGACTAACTGGTCGGTGTTTCGGTGGGTTGCGGATCTACTGGCACCGTTTGAATTTGCACGTCTTTCGCAAACTGCGAGTAGGGCACAAAACATTGGGTGGTGCGCTCGCCGCGCTTCCAGCCAGTTGAGTTGGGCCAGATAGCCCACCACGCGAAGTACTTGATTCCGGCGCTGAACTTCTTGCCTTCGCGTTCGCAGTATTTCTTGGCGAGGCGCTCAACCGACGTGTTTCCCGGGAAGCGAGATGTTGCCTTGCCAAGTTCAGACTCGGCGATCATGATCCAGTTCTTCTTGGGGTTGGTGCACGGGTATGCCGCGGTGGTGCGCGAGCCAGGAACACCCGGGGTGCAGTACTGGAACTGAGCGCGCGGGGTTGTTTCCACCAAGGTTCGTGCGGGCACAGCAAACTTCACAAAGGTGGTGCCACCGCGCAGCACCACATCGCAGCGCACCCAACGCTCACCCGCCGCCCACTGGTCAGCGGTTGGGAATACCGCGATCACCTGGAAGCGGTTCGGCAGGTTTGTTCCCTCGAACCCTAGGTAGGCGTTAGCGGCCTTCGTTGTGCACGGGGCGGTGGCCTTGAGCCGGCTGGCCACGCTGGCCTTGGCCGGAATACCGAAGGATTCCGGGAGCACGCGGGTCAGGAACGTTTGGGCGGTATGCGGGGTGAGGCAATCCACCGCCGGGGTAGTGGCTGCCTGATCCTTTGTGGCCTTGGCCGAGTAGTTGAAGCACTGGTCGATTGCGGGTTCGGCGGCCGAACGGGTAGCTACTGAGGCCGCTGTGACGCCAGGTGCGATCGAGACCAAACCCGTCACCAATGCAAGGGACGCGATGGCAGCGGTTGTCGGGCGGGCGAAGGGGAGTCCACTCATACGCATGGCTCCACGATAAGCCGGGATCAGGTTGTGTAACCGCGCTGCCCCCGCCAGACTTGGCGCCATGCCTACAGTGAGTGTGCTGAGTTTGAAAGGTGGCGTCGGCAAGACGTCCGTCGTGCTGGGACTGGCTGGAGCGGCCACCGTTCGGGGTTTGGCAACGCTTGTTGTTGACCTCGACCCGCAGGGGAATGCAACCTCCCTGCTCAAGACGCACAAGACCAAGACCACTCTTGCCGACGTGTTCGCCCACCCGGGAAAAGCGACCGTCGAAGAAGCTTTAACTCCGTGCGACTGGGAGATCGAGCCCGGTGAGGTCGACGTTCTCCCGAGCCATCCCAACATCATTCGGTTCGATTCCTGGACCGGTGCAGCGTTTCGTCCGCGCTTGGCTCGAGCACTCGAGCACCTCGAGGGCTACGACCTCACGCTGATCGACTGCCCGCCGTCACTGGGTGCGCTCACCCGTGAAGCACTCGCTGCCTCCGACCTCGCCCTCGTGGTGACCACACCTTCTTTCTTTGGCGCGCAGGGCGTTGAGCGGGCGATGGTGGAGATCGATGAGATCCGCCGAACGGTCAACCCGAACCTGCAACTGGCCGGCATCGTGGTGAATCGCGTGCGCTCGGTTGCTGAAGAGCACAGGTACCGCAACGAGGAGCTCGTCGAGATTTACGGGCGCACCCAATTGTTTAAGCCCGTGGTGCCTGAGCGCATCGCGATGCAGCAGGCCGAAGGTTTCGGTCAACCGGTGCAGACCGTGCGTACCGCAGGTGGTCGTGAAGTGGCAGAAATTTTCGATGGCTACTTAACAACACTGTTGCGCAAAGGCTGAACGACGACGCTACTTATCGGTTCGTAGCACCTTGTTGTTGAGCACGAGCGCAGCAGCTATCGCGAATGCCAG
>CAIXFB010000098.1 GCA_903918595.1 uncultured Actinomycetes bacterium | reverse complement strand
TTCTTCGACTCGCGCGGTGAGGTTGAACGGGATAGTTGGCCCGGTGCGGCCCAACTGCAGGGTGCCGGTACCGGTTGGGAGTGAACCGCTCCAGTGTGCGCGTGCGTGGTGCTTGGTCATGATTGCCCTCCTATGCTCATGGCATGGCTGCTGCTCAAGATCCTGGCATCGTCGTTGTGCCAGCTGAGGTGGAACCAATTCTCACTCAGGACCCGCTGGTGCAGGTTCGCGAAATGATCAAACCTGAACACTACGCCGAACCACTCGTCCTTCGGCACGTAACGTGCAAGCCCGGAAACTCCCAACCGCGCCGCGATGATGACCACGACGAAATGCTGTACGTCCTCTCGGGTTCGGGAACCTTGTCCATCCATCAGGGTGGAGCGCATAGTTCCCACGACATTGGCCCTGGTTCAGCAATCCAAGTATTGGCCGGTGGTGAGTGGCACTTCTCAATGAGCGAGCCAGCCACGTTGCTCTCGTTCTTAGTGCCTGCGCCGGTGACTCCATATGCAACGGCATTGGTGAAGCCAGCCGCTCCGGTGATTGACGTTGCCGAGCTCGGCCAACAAAACTCCGAGACCGCTACATGTGATCGGCAATTCGAAGTGCTCTTTGATGCATCAAGAGGCAGTCGCGGAGCCACCATGTTCGTGGGGTTCATCCCCACGTCGGGTGCACCTGAGCACTACCACCTCTACGACGAAATCTGCGTCATCGTCTCCGGCTCGGGCGTGCTGCATGCGCTCGGGCGAGAACAAGTTTTGACTGCGGGCAGCGCTTTCCATGTGGCACCCCGGTTGCTGCACGCACTGGAAAATCCCAACGATGAAGACCTGTGGGTGCTTGGGGTGTTTCGGCCGGAGGGCTCAGCCGCTGCGGCTTACTACCCGGATGGTCGACCAGCCCCGAACAATCAGGATTGACACCAACGACTACTGGCCGAGTGAAAAGCCGGCCTCGATGTCAGCGCTATTGAAGGTGCGGAAAGAAATGTGGGTTTCGGTGGCGGTCACACCTGGGACCTTCGCAATGCCATCGGTCACCACCCGGGCCACGTCTTCATGGGTGCGCACCTCGATGAGGGCGACGAGGTCGATCTTCCCGGTGACTGAATAGGCGGCATGCACGCCATCGATCCGAGCGATGGCTTCGCCGGCCTCGTTCACTTTGTCGGGGGTGACCTGCACAAAACACAGAGCGGTGATCATGGCAATCAGTCTATGTACGTTCTGGACCCTCTCAACCTGCGCCCTGATATGAGCACAAGTTGCTCTGGCTAGAATTTGATCAGATTTGATCAGATCTTCATCAGAGTGCTTTTCACCGAGCTTTTCACCGAGCTTTTCACCGAGGGGATAGACCTGCAATGAGCGCCACCGAAACCGCCAGCACAACCGGCACCCAGGTCCTTGTGCACCGCCGCGTGGCGTGGAATGAGACCGATGCGGCGGGCCATAACCACTTCTCAGCGGCCTTTCGGTGGATTGAAGAAGCTGAACATGACCTCTATTTCGGGCTCGGCTTTGACATGTCGATCATCGACCGGGTACCCCGGGTACATATCGATATCGACTACTCAGCTCGCCTGTATTTCAATGACTCCATCACGGTGCGGGTCGTGGTTGAGCGGGTCGGTACCAGTTCGTGCACGTTGGCGTTCCAGATCAGCAAGGAAGGCGGTCCGGTCGCGATATCTGGCTCCTATGTGATCGTGCACGCGGCCAGCACGACTGACGGCTCAGCGCCGTGGCCTGCCGATATCCGTTCGGCCTTGTCCAGCGGGCAAGAAATCGTCGTACGTACGGTTTTGGACTGACCACGACAATGACCGGCACCCAAGTTCGATCTTTGATAAAATTTGCCCATGCTTGAGGGAGTGCACGTAGAAACCGCCTCGCAGGTTGCTACCCGAGTACTCCTCGATGCCATAGTTGATGGCCGGATCCCGGCTGGATCGCCGTTGCGCCTGCAAGACATCGCCGCCCAATTGGGCATGAGCATGATGCCGATTCGTGAGGCCATTAGAGAACTCGCTGCTCTGGATCTCGTCGAAATTGAGCCGCGCAGAGGTGCTCGGGTGCGCGAGATGTCACTCACAGATCTCGAAGATACGTATTTCAGCCGCATTCACCTAGAGACGATTGCGGTATGGGAGGCGGCCAAGCGTTTCACGGCTGAAGATGCCGCACGAGCAGCAACCGCTCTCGCTGAGCAAGAAGCCGCGCAGGCAACTGGCGATCTCGTTCGGGCCCGTGATGCCCATGAGCGTTTTCACTTTGCTCTGTATGAAGCTGCCCGGCGCCCGTGGTTGCAGCGCAGCATCTTGCCGGCCTGGCGCAACTCGGAGCGTTATCGGGTGGGTGCACTGCTGCTCGAACAAACCAAAGCCGAACGGAACAGTCAGCATTCCCGGATTCTGGCTGCACTCATGAGTGGTGATGGCGCAGCGGCAGTCACCGAGATGGCTGAGCACCTCGCGAGTTCGGTGCGCCAATCGATGGCCCATATGGATGGCCACGAAGACTTTGAGACGCCCAGCGTCGCAGAGATTTTGACCCGGATCACCACCATGGAGCCGGCCAGCGAACTCCCGCTCGTGGGCGAGCCCTTAACAGCGGTGTAAGTCTCGTTGCGGAACCTCCACCGGGGCCTCCGCCCAGTCGGAAATGTCAACAACTGGTAACAACTCACCTCAAAGCATTGCCAGATCTGTGATCAAATGTAGGATCCTCTTTATGCCGTCAGTCTGGCGGTCGCCAAATCGGGGTCATGCCCGAACGACAAGGGAGGTCGCATGAGACGTCGTCTCATGAGCATCACGGTGGCCATCGGTGCCGCCTCACTCATCCTGACCGGATGTGTGTCATCTGACTCAGAAACCGCAACGGAAGAGACCGCAGCAGCTGAGACTTCAGAGGAGGCCGTTGTTGAAAGTGCGGCCGAGTCCGAGGCCGAAGCAACGGGCGAACCGCTGGTTCTTGGCATCGTCCAGGCCGGTAGCGGTTTCATGGGCCCCATCGACACCCCCGCACGTAACGCCCTTCTCCTTGAGGTTGAGAAGGTCAATGCTGCAGGTGGCGTCAACGGTGCACCTATCGCCGTCGAGTTCATCGACACTGAGACCAAGTTTGAGCGCTACGCATCTGCTGCCGAAGAGGTAATCGGCAAGGGCGCGAACGTTCTCATCGTGACCTGCGATTACGACGTGTCTGCACCCGCAGCACTCGTTGCTGAGGGCAAGAACATCCTCAACATCGCACCTTGCATCGGCGATCCCATCTACGGACCCGCGGGCGGCTTGAATCTGGGCTTCTCCATGGGCGCCGGTACACCTGGCGAGTCATCCATCATGGCTGAGTTCGCTATCAAGAAGGGCTGGAAAACGGCTGTGCTGCTCGAGGACACCTCGATCAAGTACACCCAAAACCAGTGCAAGATCTTCAACACCCGCTTCACCGAGCTGGGTGGCACCGTGACCGACACCTACCAGTACGTCCAGGGTGACTCGGTCAAGGAATCCGTGTCGAAGATCGCGGCTGGCAAGAAGCCAGACCTGATCGTCAACTGTGGCTACAACCCCGGTGGTGGCACGGTTGCAAAGGAAATTCGCGATGGCGGTCTAGATACCCCGATCATCTCCGGCTTCGGCATGGATGGTGACTTCTGGGTCGGCGCAATCCCGAACCTCTCGGATTACTACGTAGTGACCTACGCAGCCAAGAACGGTGATGACTC
>CAIXFB010000097.1 GCA_903918595.1 uncultured Actinomycetes bacterium | reverse complement strand
GGTCGCGGTGGCGTCAATGACAAAGGTGACGTCGTAACCAAGGTTCCCCGCCATGCGTGCAGTTGTCTCGCAGCAGTGGTTGGTGGTGATTCCGCAGATGGTGACCTCGGTGATCCCCTGCTCACGCAGCCAGCCATCAAGATCAGGATTCCCGTAGAAGGCAGAATTCACCGACTTAGTGATGAGAAGACTGTGTGTTCCTTCCACAAAGGGCATGAAGTTATTGCCAGGTTGTTCCGGGCGCAGCGGCGAGGTTGGTGATGTGGAGTCATGGCGCACGAGCACTACGGGAAGGTCGTGCTCACGCCAGGTGCCTAACAGCAGTTCCACGTTGGCTTCGCACTGCGGATTGTTTCGCTCGCCCCAGAACGGGTCGTGGAAACCTTCCTGAACATCAACAACAATGAGAGCGTTGCTCATCATTCAGCAGCTTCGATGGGCACCGACGGTGATTTAGGCACTGAGCGCCGGTCCATGAACAGGCCAACCACGGTGAGCACGAGGGACACGCCCACCACGGTGGTCACGATCTGCTCCACTGAGTCGTGGCGGAAGAAGACGACGATCACGACGAGAACCAGCAGTGCCACCCACACGAGCGCAACGGCCTTGCGGTCTTGCGCAGCGAGACGGGAATAGAGGAGTACCTGCACGAGTGCGAATGCTGATCCTTCTAGGGCGAATAGATATGCCTGCGATCCAAGACCAAGAGCAACGTATTGCGCACCACCAAGGATGCGCACCACGAGATCACCGAGCAGGAGACTGCCGACCGTCATGAATAGGCCAAGGGTCGCTGTGAGGGCGGTGGCGATGTAGACAGCGCGACGCGAATCACCCGCCGCCATTCGCGGGAACAGCACGATGATGATGGCGTTGGGCAAGAAGAATGCGATTTTGGCGAGCAACACACCGACCGCGTATTCGCCGGAGAGATCTTCGGACAGGAAGAGCCGGGCGAGCAGAATGTCAATGTTGGTGAGGGTGAACAGCACGATCAGCGCGTGGGCGATGTGGCCAAACTCCACGCCAATGCCATCTGTGAGCTTGGTTCCCCAGGTGCGCGGGCAGACGAGTTGGTAACTGATCACCGCGCCGATCGCGCAGCCGATGAAGACGCCGATGCCCACGCCCGTGACGCTCTGCATCACCACCACGCCGATGATGCCGCCAACTGCTCGGCTGGCGCCATTGGCGATGAAAGCCCATGCGAGGCGGGTGTTTTCCTGCCGTCCTTGGGCGATGCCCATCGACGCTGAACCCATCACGACAAAGGCCAGGGATCCGATGCCCGTGGCCACCGCCACGACGGGAATCGTGAAGATCGTCCCGAGGGGCCAGGCCAGGACCACGCCGCCGATCAAGATGGCGGCGCCGATGATCACGGCGAGTCGGATCGCTTGGCCCTCTACTTCGGGCCGGTCTGCTGGTGCGGCTGCCGCTACCCGTCGGGCCGTGAGTGCCTGGGTGGAGATGCCGAGGGTGGCCAGGATGACCAGGAGGGCAAGGAGGGATCCCAGGGCCCCGAAGTCTGCTTGGTCGAGCACTCGCGCTGAGACCATGCTCAGCGCGTATGCGGCGCCATTCCCGATGAGGGTTGCCCCGCCAACGAAGATCAAGCCCTTGGCTAAGCCTGATTTCTGGGGGGTCTCGCTCACGCGCACACTTTACGTCCTCCCCGCGGCTCACCTCGTACTTCACCATGCACCCTCAACAGTGGGGTTGAAGTGACGCATGTGACTCCCAAATGTGTGGACAGCCTCGCGACACATGTCACAGTGCGGTCTGGCCGGCGTCCGATTTTCGGTCGTTACGTTTCCGTTATTAACAATGACTATCTAACGTCGAACACTCCGAACGAAGCCCCCGGCCGGGGGACAAGCACCGGAAGGCGAGGCACATGACCAGGAGTTTCACCGGCAGCACGGCACGCCCGTTCAGCGCCGCGAGTACTTCCCTGCGCTCGGCTCTGCACGCATCCGCAATGTCTTTGCGGATCGCCGTGGTGATGATCACCATCGTCGCAATGGCCGCTACCGCACTGGTCTTCGGAAAGCACACCACCGCTGCCGCGACCGAACCTGTTGCGCCCGAACCAAACGCCACAGATGCAATCAGCGAAGTGATCCCTGAAGACCAGTTCGCCGACGATGCAGATCTGATCGATGCGCAGTCAACCCCCGCCGTGTATTCAACTCACAAGTCGGCCCGCAATGGCACCGATAAGAAGATGCGCGCCGTCACCGCGAAAGTTTTACTCGCGCGTGAAATGAAAGCGGTCCGCTCCCGGATTGTTGAAGTCGCCCGTAACCAGATTGGCGATGCATACATTCCTGGCGCTAGCGGCCCACACGGTTTTGACTGCTCCGGCCTCACCCGATTTGTCTACGACATTGCAGCGGATATCTCGCTCCCGCATTACTCCCGTGCCCAGTACGGCAAGGTGAAGCCGGTTTCACGCGCAGATGCCCAGCCAGGTGATCTCGTCTTCTTCTTCGAGAATGGCGCTCACCATGTGGGCATTTACATCGGCGGCGGAAAGATGATCGACGCCCCGGGCCGTGGCGACAAAGTGCGCGTGAGCCCCACAACCGGCTCCTGGTGGGGACGAACCTTCACCGGAATGGGAAAGATTCTGCCCGCTTGACCAGCAACTACTCCGCTCCCATATTCGCCAACCACTCGGTGGGGAGTCTCCTCAATCACGCAGGTGGAACTCGATCCCCGCATTCACCGCAATCGGCCTCTCGCTGAGTTACACGGACAAGCTACCCAAGTAGCAAGGGCCGTTCTGAGCCGCAGCAATAACGCGAATCCTCGGACAGTAGAGCCCTTGCGCCCATCCTTGGCGAGCTACTTGACGATGCCACTCACCACATGATTGGCAACCGCTAAAGCGCTAGTCCACGCTGGAGAGACCGCATTGAGCATGTGAGTTGATCGTTCGTCGCCCTCCACAACAAAATCCATTTCCAGCTTGCCGGTGGGAACGTGCAGTAATTGGGCTCGCACCCCAGGCTGGCCGCGCTTCGTGAAATCTTTGTGACTGACCGATGGCACAAGCGCGGCAGCCTGCTTTACCAAATGCTTGCGCGAGTACTTGGGCACTTCGGTGCGGATGAGTCCAGGCACATCGTGATGCGGGCTGCGCAGGAATCGCGGGTACGTGCGGGCGATTTCCCACGCATCTGCGGCATTGAATCCATCGACCCACGAGCCCGGCACCGAATAGTCCTCGCGCCACAAAGCCGGAATCGCGGTCGGACCGATCTTTGCGCGGCCATCAACGGTCACGGTCAGGTGCACGCCCAGGAACGGGTTACGTGGATCAGGAACTGGGTACACATGCCGGGTGAGCCGGCCGGGCTCCCATGAGCCATACCAATACAAGCCTTTGAAAGGAAGCATTCGGTAGTCCATCCCCATGCCGAACCAGTGCGCCACCCGATCGGCAAAAAGACCTGCGGCATTGATCACATGCCCGGCAGAGACTCGGCCACCCTGTGCGGTCTGCACCCAACCTGGGCCAGCACCAACTACTTCGGTACCCATCTCGACCCGACCCTTGCGGGATCGAACCCGCGTGGCAAGTGCTTCAACTACCGCAGCAGGGTCAGACACTGCCGTATTCGGTGACCACAACGCATGACCATGCGTGCGTGCGAGTGGTTCGAGTTCGGCCAGATCGCTTTCATTGATCAGTGAAAGTTCAACGCCGTTGGCTTGCCCGCGCGAATACAACTCAAGCAAAGCTGGCATCTGCTCTGGCGAAGTGGTCACCACCACTTTGCCGGTCTCGCGAATCTGCACGCCACTTTCGTGACAAAACTCGCGCAGCAGCGCATTTCCCTGCTGGGTGAGCCTGGCCTTCAGCGAATCTGGCGCGTAGTAAAAACCGGCGTGCAGCACTCCGCTATTGCGGCCCGAGGCATGCGCAGCCAGGCGAGTTTCCTTGTCATACACAACCACGGAATCTGCGGGCCGAGCAGCCAACCAAGCATCAGCTAATGCAAGACCGACGATCCCACCGCCAATCACAACCAGATCGGCTTTGGCCGAGTTAGGCGGACTGGTCACCAGTCGAGGATAGAGGCCAACTGACGATCACGCTGAAGCCTTCGTCCGGGAGCACCTCAACCCGTGCATCGCCGCCAACTGCCCGCGCAGACTCACGCACGAGGGCCAGACCCAAGCCACTTCCGCCGGGAACAGCCGCAGAGCCACGGTTGAAACGTTCAAAGATCTCTTCCTGCTCATCGGTGCTCACCCCCTGACCATCGTCAGCCACCGTGAGTAGCACTGACCTGGATGCAATTCGCACCGACACGTCAATCTGGGTGCGTGCATAGGAGAGCGCGTTTCCGATCAGTTCATCGACAATTCGATCGATCACCCCGGCTGGTGCGAGCACCCATGATTCGTCGTCGCCGTCAACGAGAAGTTCGATTCCGCGAGCATCTGCCGCGGTGCGGAGTTCAGCAACCCGGTCCACGACCACTTCCATGACGTTGGCCGGTATCTGATGCGCGTCAGCAGCATCACTCTTGGCGAGTGCGAGTATCTGGTCGATGCGTCGGGTGAGTCGATCGATTTCTGCAATCGCAGCATGCGCTTCACCAACAACGTCGCTTTGGTCTGAGGTTTCCTCGATCGCCTCGAGCCGCAACCGCATCGCGGTGAG